>DATAPS010000184.1:0-15740 GCA_036265085.1 Acetobacteraceae bacterium
TCCGCCTGGCCCGCGCTACAGTGCCATGATGTGCCGCGTGCTGGCCGATCCGAACGGGGCAGCCTAAATGGATCATGCGTTGCAGCCCGTGGCGGCGGAGACCGAGGCAGACGATGAGTTCGTCCGCGCGTTCGCCGACCACCTCGCCAAGACGCACGGTGCGCCGATCCGCCGCGCCGCGGAGGTCGAAGCTTAGGGAGTGACCGCTATGACGCCCGACAATCTCGCCGCGCTGGTGCCGGACGGCGCCTCCATCGCCATTCCGCCTGATAACTCGCTCCCCTCGGCGGCCGTGGCCCACGCGCTGATCCGGCGCGGTGCGCGGGCGCTGCGGCTCATCGGGGTGCCAGTGTCCGGCTTCACCACCGACCTCCTCGTCGGCGCCGGTTGCGTCGCGTCCGTTCAGACCAGTGCCGTCTCGCTCGGCGAAGCCGGCCCGGCGCCCCGTTTCACCCGGGCGCTCGCCGCCGGCACGGTCGCGGTCATCGACGCGACCTGCCCCGCCATCCACACCATGCTCCAGGCGGCGGAGAAGGGCGTCCCCTTCATGCCGCTGCGCGGGATCATCGGCAGCGACGTCCTCGCCCATCGGCCGGACTGGACGGTGATCGACAACCCGTTCGCCGGCGGCGGCGACCCGATCGTGCTCCTGCCGGCCTTGCAGCCCGACTTCGCGATCTTCCACGCGGTCTGCGCCGACCGGGACGGCAATGTCTGGGTCGGCCGCCGCCGCGAGCTCGCCACCATCGCACACGCCGCCCGCCGCACGCTCGTGACCGTCGAGCGGATCGTCGAGGACAACCTCCTCGAGGATGAGCGGCTGGCACCCGGCGCGATCAGCGGCGCCTACATCGAGGCGGTCGCGGTGGCCGCGCGGGGCGCGTGGCCGATCGGGCTTCTCGACGAATATCCGGCCGACGCCGCCCATGTCGCCGAATACGCCGCGCTGGCGCGCAGTGACGAGGGGTTTCGCACCTATCTCGCCCGCTACGTGCTGGCCGCGGCGCGAGCGGCCGCCGCGGCGTGAGCATCGCCCCGGAAGAGCGGCTTGCCGCCGCGATCGCGCATCTCATCCTCGATCCGTCCGCACCGCCCGCGCGCCACGTGGCCGTGGGCGCCGCAAGCCCGATCCCGGCCGCCGCCTGTCTGCTCGCGAAGGGTCTGGGCCAACACATTCGGATATCGAACCTTCACAGCACGCGCGGGAATCCGTTTACCGACGGGTGCCGCGAACTGTTCGACCTCGCCGGTCAGGGCCGCATCGACCTTTTCTTTCTCGGCGGTGGCCAGATCGACGGGGAGGCGAACCTCAACCTGATCGGCACGGGCGAATGGCCCGGCAGCGGCGGCGTCCGCTTCCCCGGCAGCTTCGGCTCCGCGTTCTTGTACATGGTCGTCCCGCGCACGATCCTCTTCCGCGAGGAGCATTCGCGACGCGTCCTGGTCCCGCGCGTCGACCACGTCTCCGCGCCCGGCATCTCGCCGCCGGGCGTATTCCGGCGCGGCACCGCCCAGGCGCTCGTTACGGGCCGCTGCGTGTTCCGTTTCGACGGCGCCCGGTTTACGCTCGCGTCGACGCACCCCGGCGAGAGCGCGGAAACCATCCGCGCCAACACGGGATTCAGCTACGCCGAACCGGCCTCCGTCCCGACCACCCCCGACCCGACCGAAACCGAGCTCGCACTGTTGCGCGGACCGGTGCGCGACGCGATGCTCGAGACCTACCCGGGGTTCTGCCGCCGGGTCTGGGAACCGGAGTTGGCGGGAGCAGCACACTGATGGACGCAACCGTGCAGCCGGCCCGTGCCGGCAAGGCGCTCGCCGCCTCGCCGGGCGCGCTCGCCGGGTTGAAGGTGATCGACCTCAGCCGCGTTCTCGGTGGCCCTTACTGCACGATGATCCTCTCGGATCACGGCGCCGAGGTGATCAAGATCGAGCCACCGCAGGGCGATGAGACGCGGGACTGGGGACCGCCGTTCCAGGACGGCGACTCCAGCTACTTCCTCGGCGTGAACCGCAACAAACGGTCGATCGCCCTCGACGTCGGCAAGCCTGCCGGACGCGACGTGCTCCTGCGACTGCTGGAAGGCGCCGACATGCTGGTCGAGAATTTCAAGACCGGCTCGATGGAGCGCTGGGGTCTCGGCTACGAATCCGACCTCGCGCCGCGCTTCCCGCGGCTGATCCACTGCCGCATCTCCGGCTTCGGCGCCGACGGTCCGCTCGGCGGCCTCCCGGGGTATGACGCCGTTCTTCAGGCGATGACGGGGCTGATGAGCGTCAACGGCGAGCCGAGCGAGTCCGGTCCCGTGCGGCTGGGGACGGCGGTCGTCGACATGGGGACCGGCCTCTATTCCGCCGTCGGCATCCTGATGGCGCTGCACGAGCGCGAGCGCTCGGGGAAGGGCCAGTTTCTCGACATGACGCTGCACGACAGCGCCATCGCCCTGTTGCATCCCCAGGCCGCCAACTACTTTCTCAACGGCCGCCGCCCCGCCGCCACCGGCAACCCGCACCCCAACATCGCGCCGTACGAGAAGTATCGGACGAAGACCTGCGAGATCTTTATCGCGGCCGGCAATGAGGGGCAGTTCCGCAAGCTCTGCGACACGATCGGCCTCGATCGGCTGCCGGACGACTCCCGTTTCGCGAGCAACGCCGCGCGGTTGACCAATAGGGATGCACTCCGGGCGGCGCTTAGCGGCGCGTTCGCGCGGGAGGATGGGCATGCCCTGTGTGACCGCCTCATCCGCGCCGGTGTTCCGGCTGGTCCGGTACTGTTCGTCGACGAGGTCCTGGAGGGGCCGCACACCGAAGCGCGCGCGATGGTGACCGAGCTCGACGGCTTCCGCGGGCTCGGGACCCCGATCAAGCTGTCCCGCACGCCGGGCGGCACGCGGCGCAAGCCGCCGAAATTCGGGGAACACGCCGACGAAGTGCTCGCGCAGCACGGCTTTTCCGAGGGCGAGATCGCGCGGCTGCGCGCGGATGGGATCGTGCACACGGTCCGCCGCAGTTGATCCGTCATCACCACATCATTTAGCCGCGACCGACCGCACGCGACTTCCCCGGTGTCGCGGCGTTCGGCACACTCACCGCATGTCTCGGCGATCGATAGAGGTTACGCCGGAGCTGATGCTGCGGGCCTATCGGGCCGGACTGTTCCCGATGGCGGAGACGCGGCGCGGCGAGCGGCTGTACTGGTTGGATCCCGAGCTCCGCGGGGTTCTGCCGCTCGAGTCGTTCCACCTGTCGCGACGCCTGCTCCGGACACTGCGGTCCGGTGTGTTCCGCGTCACCGCCGACTGCGAGTTTGCGCGCGTCATCTCCGGCTGTGCGGCCGCCGCGCCGGGTCGCGAGGACACCTGGATCAATTCCGAGATCGAGCGCCTGTTCCTCGAGCTGCACCGGCAGGGGTATGCGCACTCGGTCGAAGTCTGGCAGGATCAGGCCCTGGTCGGGGGCCTGTACGGGGTTTCGCTCGGCGGCGCGTTCTTCGGCGAGAGCATGTTCAACCGCGTCCGCGACGCTTCGAAAGTCGGGCTCGCGCATCTGGTCGTGCGCTTGCGGCTCGGCGGCTACGGGCTCCTCGACACGCAGTTCGTCACCACGCACCTGGCCCAATTCGGCGCCACCGAGGTTGCCCGCGACGAATACAAAGCCATGCTCGCCGCCGTCATTGATCGTCGGACCGCTTGGATGACCGAGGTGGACGCGGATACGCTCGCACGGGAGTTCGCCGCGCTGTCCGGCCGAGGGGAAAAACTGGATTTCGCCGAGGCGCTGGGGTGAGACGCGGGTAGGCGGATCGGCGGTCCGCCCTGCGCGGGCGAGACGACATTCCGCTCCAAGTGGTCGTTCGGTGCGGAACCTCCCCGACACGCTCCGGGTCGAAGCTCCCGGATCAACCCGCAGATGGAAACCGCACGACCGCAACGATCGTATACGGTAAAGACCTGATTCCTTTCGTGTCCTCGCTGCTCTATCGCTTTGCATGAGGTGCGCCGCCATGCGGCGGGTCCACATGAGCGGGGATCGAGGGTTGTCACTCAGGGCTGATTTCGTCGCGCTGCCCGCCTGCGCCGCAGCCGCGTGATGTTCGTCTCCTACGCTCAGAATTTCGAAGATGTCCTGTTGTGGCGCGCGCTCGGCAGCGTCGGGCCAGGCTTCTACATCGATGTCGGCGCGGCGCATCCTGACACCGATTCGGTCACGCGCGCGTTCTATGATCGCGGCTGGCACGGCGTAAACATCGAGCCGGTCTCTGGGTATTGTCGGCGGCTCGCGGCGAGTCGGCCTCGCGACATCAATATCTGTGTGGCGCTCGGCGAGGCTCCCGGCGAGCGTTCGTTCTATGTCGTCGAGGGCACCGGCCTGTCCACCCTGCATCCGGAAGCGCTTCCGGAAGGCGCCTCTATCGGACGCCAGATCGAAACAACCGTCGTCACTGTCGAGACGCTCGCGGAAATCTGCCGCCAGCATGCGCCCCCGGACATCCATTTCCTGAAGATCGATGCCGAAGGCGCCGAGGCCGAGGTTCTCGCCGGCGCGGATTTTCGGGCGTTCCGGCCGTGGATCGTGCTCGTCGAAGCGACCGCACCGATGTCGACGGTCGAGGTGCACGGCCGGTGGGAGCCGATCCTTCTCGCAGCGCGCTACCACTTCGTCTGGTTCGACGGACTCAACCGATTCTACATCGCCGACGAACAGTTCGCGCAACTCGCACCGGCCTTCCGCCACCCGCCGAACGTGTTCGACAACTTCCTCCGCGCCGCCGATACCGAGTGGGCACGCCGCATCCACGAGACCGTGACACGTGCCGACGCGCTCCTCCGGCGCGCCGCCCATGCCGAGGCGCGGCTCAAGGCGAGCGAGCGGGCAATCTTGTGGACCGGCACTGAACTCGCCGAAGCGCGCGCACTGGCTGCTCGGTCGCAGGCGCATGCCGAAGCGCTTGCCGGCGAGATCGACGAAATCCGGCACCGCTCGGATGCGCGCGAGCTTGGGCAGTTGCGGGATCAGGCACGAACCGCGGGAGAGCGCGCCCGCCAAGCGCAGGAGTGGCTGCTTGCCATGCAAAGCAGCACGTCGTGGCGACTGACCGCGCCGCTGCGGCGCGTTCTTCGCCTCCTGCGTGGGAGCTATTCCGAGCCAGTTGTCCCGCATCTCCCCGCGCCGATCACGCTCGATGCCGAACCCGAGCCGGAGCCCGCAAGCCGTGCGCTCGCGATGCTGCCGCACCGAGGGCTCCGCCGTATCGTCCATCAGTTCCATTCCGGCTCGGCCGTCGGCGACGCGATCACGAACGCGATGCTGATGACCCGCTCGCTGCTTCGCTCGCTCGGTTACGAGAGCGAAATTTTCGTGGAGAATGTGGCGCCTGGGCTTGCGGACGAGTTGCGCCCGATCGACGAGCTGCCGCGCCATGATGGGTACGTGCTCATCCTCCGTCATTCCATGGGCTACGACGCGTTCGAGCGTGTGGTCGGATTCCCCGCGCCGAAGCTGTTGCTCTATCACAACATCACGCCCCCCCAGTTCCTCGACGACGAGTGGACGCGGCATTACGCGGATCTCGGCCGATCGCAGCTTGCCTCGTTGCCGAACCGGGTGGCCGCCGCACTTGCCGACAGCGAGTACAATGTCGTGGAGCTCCGCCGGCTCGGCTTCGCCGCGCCCCGCACCTGCGCGCTGTTGTTCGATGTCGACACCCTGGTGGCGCGTGCCGCTGCGCATGATCCCGCCCGCGGCACGCATGTTTTCACGATCCTCTTCGTCGGACGGATCATCCAGTCGAAGGGACAGCTTGAGCTCGCGGAGGCCTTCGCCCGCTTCCATCGATCGCTCAACGGTCCATCCCGACTCGTACTAGTCGGGACCAATCGGCACGACGGCGCTAAATATCTCGACCGAGTCATGGCGCGGGCACGCGCGCACGGGGTCGAGGAGCACGTGATCGCCACCGGTTTCGTCTCGGACGAGACTCTGCACGATTGGTATTCGCGGGCCGATCTCTACGTCTCGCTCAGTCAGCACGAGGGCTTCGGCGTACCGCTTGTCGAGGCGATGGCGCACGGCGTTCCTGTGCTCGCTTGGCCGAGCGGCGCGGTGCCCTACACGCTGGGCGGCTGTGCGGAACTCCTGGACGATCGCGCGCCATCCGCGGTCGCCGCCCGAATGCTCGAACTGGCGCGCGATCCGGACCGGAGAGCGCGCATCGCCGAGCGCCAGCGCGAGGGGCTGGGTCGTTTCCGCCTCCAGGCGCAAGTGCCGTCGCTCGTCGCGGCACTGACGCTCGCGGGTGCGGCTCCTCCCGAACTTCCCGAGACGGCGGAGCGACTCAGGAACGGGTTGCGGTTCACGGTCTTCGGGCACGTCAACAAGACCTACAGCCTCGCCGCCATCAACCGCGCTGTTGCGTTGGCGATCGAGGCGGAGCGCCCGGGTACGGTTCGGCTGGTCGCGGTCGAGGGCGAGCCGACGCTCGATTTGTCCGAAGTCCCCCAGGAGCGCCGCTCGGAGATTGCGGTTCTTGCCGCCCGTCCGCCACACGTGACCGGGCCGGAAATCGTCATCAGCCAGCATTATCCCATCTACGTTCCGGCGAACCTCGGCGATGCCGCGCTCGCGCTGTTCTTTTGGGAAGAATCGCTGGTGCCCGCCGATACGGTGGCTCTGCTGAACCGCTCGTTCCGCGCGGTGCTGACCGCCTCGCGCTTCGTCGCCAAGGCGCTCGTGGATTCCGGCCTCAGCATCCCTGTGCATGTCGTCGGTCATGCACCCCTGCTCGATGGGTTCCATGCGCTCGGTCGTGCGCGTGCGGATCGGCGCAGGGCGCGCGGCGACGGCGTGTTCACGTTTCTTCATGTTTCGTCGGCGTTCCCGCGCAAGGGAGTCGACGTGCTTCTCGCCGCTTACGCGAAGGCCTTTCGCGCTAGTGACCCGGTGCGGCTGGTCATCAAAACGTTCCCGAACCAGCACAACGACGTGGCTGACCAGCTCCGGCGTTTGCGCGCTGGGGATGCCGAGTGTCCCGCCATGGAGCTGATCGACCGGGACCTCGACGAATCCGCCTTGCGTGATCTGTATGCGCAAGCCGACGCGATCGTCCTGCCGACACGCGGCGAGGGCTTCAACCTTCCTGCGGCAGAAGCGATGGCGGCAGGCCTTCCCGTCATCGTCACGGGCTTTGGCGGGCACATGGATTTCTGCAGCGCCGAGACGGCCCGGCTGGTGGACCACGCGTTTACGCCGTCCTCCACGCATCTCGCCATGCCGCACTCCGTCTGGGCGGAACCGAACCTGCCGGATCTTATGTCCGCCCTGCTCGAAGTTTGGCGGGACCGGCAGTTCCGTCAGGGGATCGGGCCGGCTGCGCCCGATGCGACATCTCGCCGCACGGCGCGCGCGCAACACGTTGCCCGCGCGCAGTTCGACCGAGCTGCCTTTGCCAATCGCGTTGCCGATGCCGCCGTGCGCGCGCTGCTTCGGCCGGCACCCTCGCCGGTCCATGTCGGCTGGATCTCGACATGGGGCGTGCGCTGCGGGGTCGCCGAATATTCCCGCCACATGCTGGACCACTTCCCGGCATCCTCGGCTATCAGCCGCATCTCGGTCTTCGCCGACATGCGTACGGCCGTCGCGTCCGACCGGCCGAAGGTGATCGATGCGCGTCCGGCATGGCAGCTCGGGCATCCCGATGGCGTGGCGGATCTGCTGGTCGCGATCGCGGCACAAGATCCTGACATCGTCGTCTTGCAGCATCAGCCCGGATTATTCGGCTGGGAAACGCTCGCGCAGCTGCTCGACGGAACCGCTCGCCGCCGGATGGTCGTCACGCTTCACAACACCCGCGACATCCTCGATGCCACCGCAGACGAGCGGCATCGCGCTCTTTCTTCGCTCGCGGCGGTGTCGCGCGTTGTCGTGCACACAACGGCCGACCTGAACCTGCTCCGCGTGCTCGGACTGGTCGACAACGTCACGCTTCTTCCGCAGGGGACCGTCAAGCCGCCGCGGTCGAACCCGGCCCAGGATATTCCGCGCAATGGCAATCCCCACCGAGGGCCCGTCATCGGCTCGTATGGTTTCTTCCTCCCGGACAAGGGACTCCGGGAGCTGATCGGCGCCCTCGTTCTGCTGCGGCGCACGTATCCGCTCGCACGGCTTCGCCTCGTGAATGCGGAATATGACCATCCCATCTCCGCGGCCGAGATCGCGGCGTGCCGTGCCGCGGCAGCAGCGGCGGGCGTGGGCGGCGCGATCGAGTGGTGCACGGATTTCCTGCCTGACGAGCGCTCGCTCGAGCTTCTGTCGGGCTGCGACGCCGTTGTCCTGCCGTATCAGCGGTCGAAGGAAAGCTCGAGCGCGGCGCTGCGCATGGCGCTCGCGTCCGGCGCGCCGGTGATGGTCAGCGACCTGCCGCTTTTCGATGAGGCGGGCGATGCGGTCCTGCATTCGAATGGCCGTTCGGAAACCGAGATCGCCGCGGATCTGACTCGGCTCCTGGACGATCTGCCTGCGCGCGCCCGGCTGCAGGAAACCGCACGGATCTGGCTGGCGGACCGCGACTGGGAGACTGTTGCTCGCCGCTTCCAGGGCATGCTGCTCGGGCTCTGCGCCCAGCCGCGGTTCGTGCGGACGTGCCTCGCGCGGGAGGCGGCGCAGGAGCCGATCGAGCAGCACCAGCCTGCGCTCGCGGCGGAGTAGGCACGGTCATGACCGATTAGGTCCTCCGCGATCCTGCCGTATGATGCCGTCTCGGGTCGGAGTACGTGCATGATCATCGAACCACTGACGCAGGACTTCCTTCGCCGGCGTCGCAGCAGCAAGTGGATGACCCACGCGCGCGAGGTGCTGCCGTCGAACCCCGCGGAGATGGATTTCGGGATCGCTCCCGCGATCCAGGCGCGGCTCGAGCGCCTGATCGCGGAGCAGCGCTACGGCTACGCGATGCGTGGGCCAGAGGGTCCGTCCGGCCAACTTGCCGCCGCATTCGCGGCGAGGATGCGCAGCAAATTCGGCTGGGCCGCCGATCCCGCCATGGTGCTGGTGCTCGGCGATCTCGTGCAGGCAACGACCGCGTCGCTGGTCGCCTTCAGCGAGCCCGGCGAGGGGGTACTGCTGCAACTGCCCTCCTATCCCGCATTCCTGCGCGCGATCAGCGAGTCCGGGCGGCGTCTGGCCGCCAACCCGATGCGCGACACCGGCGACGGATTCGTCCTCGACATGGACGGCTTCGCCGCATCGATCGAGGCGGGTGCGCGAGTCCTCCTGCTCTGTCATCCGCAGAACCCGACCGGACGGGTGTTCGATGCCGCCGATCTCGGGCCGCTTCCGGATCTCGTACGCAAGCACGATCTTGTCGTCGTGTCCGACGAGATCCACGCCGACCTCGTCTATGCGCCGCGCCGCCACATCCCGCTCGCGTTGATGTTCCCCGAGATCGCGGAGCGCGTGGTGACGCTCTATTCGGCGACGAAGAGCTTCAACATCCCCGGCCTCCGCTGCGCGGTGATGCATTTCGGCTCGGCTGATCTCCGGTCGCGTCTGCAGGCGCGAATCCCGTCGTCACTGCTGGGGTCACCGGGTGTTGCTGGGATCGAGGCGACGCTGGCGGCGTGGGAGGACGGGGAACCGTGGTGCGAGAGCCTCGTCAACGAGCTCGAGCGCAACCGCGACCATCTCCTTGCACGTCTTCGCGCCGAGGCGCCCGGCGTCACGATGCACCCGCCGCAGGCGACGTATCTGGCGTGGCTCGACTGCTCACGGCTCGGCCTGTCTGTGCCGCCGTACGAGTTCTTCCTCGAGCGGGCGGGCGTGGGCATGGGGGACGGCCGGGATTTCGGCGCGGGGAACGACGCGTTCGTCCGCTTCAACTTTGCGACCTCCCGCGAAATCCTCGACGAGAAGATCGAGCGCATGGTCCGCGCGATGCGGGGATTGAACGAAAGGCCCGCCTGAGGCCGTCAGTCGAGCGCCGCCAGCAGCCCCGCCACCAGTCGCCCGCGGCTCACCAGGCTTGACACGTCGATGTGCTCGTCGAGCGTGTGTGCGCCGCGGCCCAGCACGCCGAGCCCGTCGAGGGTGGCGATGCCCATCGCGCCGGTGAAGTTCCCGTCCGACCCCCCGCCCGCGCTTTGTGGCGGGATGTCGTAGCCGAGGTTCAGCGCGATTGCGCGTGCTCGTTCCCACAAGGCGACCGTCTTCGCGTCCGGCTCCCACACCGGGCGCGTCAGCGTACGTTCGACAGAGAACGCAACGTCGTTGCCGGTCGGCCGCAGCGCCAGCATCGCGGCGACCCCGCGATCGAGATCCTCCTGCCGTTTCGCCATGCTCAGCGCTTCCGCGACGCATGTTGTCGCGACGCAGTTCACCCAGTGCCCGCCGTGAACGACACCGACGCTGAACGTGCAGTCGTCCGTCGTCATGTCCTCGATTGCGATGATCTGTTTCGCCATCTCGCGGATCGCCGAGCGCCCCTCCTTGAGCCGAGCGCCGGCATGGCTCGGCCGGCCGGTTGCCTCAAGGCGGAACCGCGCGATCGCGTATCGCCCCGTCGTGACGCCGCCATCCGGGCGGCCCGGTTCGGGGATCAGTACGTAACGATGGCGGGCGGCTTCTGCCTCAATGAGATCGCGCGTGCTCGGTGATCCGACTTCTTCGTCCGACGTGAGCAGCAGCGTCACCGGCAGTCGCGTCGCGATCCCGGCCGACAGCAATTGGCGGATGGCTTCCAACGCGAGGTAGGCGCCACCTTTCATGTCGCAGATGGCGGGCCCGAAACACTGTCCGTCCTGGCGCCGCCATGGCAGCTTGCCCAGCGTCCCGATGGGATGAACGGTGTCCAGATGCGCCATAACAAGGATGCCCGGCACGGCGTCAGGATGTGCGAAGGTCCCGCGCACGCAATCACCGAATCCCATCCGGCCAGGGATGCGATCGATGCGCGCGCCCAGCATGGCCAGCTCACGCGACGCCAGATCCATCATGCGATTGACCGCCGATGCGTCCCAGGTTGGGCTTTCGCACTCGACCCAGGCACGGAGGCCGGACAGCATCGTCTCGGCATCGAACGGCAGTTGCTTCGGGTCCATGCGTTTCGTCCTGTGCGGATTGCAGAAGAAGGCCGGTGCGCCGATCAGGCAAGCGACATGACCGCTCCCCTGGGCCAACCGCGCCTCGGAGGCACGATGGCTTGGAAGACCGCGGCTGGCTCGCCGGCGATCCACGTGTTTGATGCGACAGTGCCGGCGCCCCCGCTTTTGGTCGCTCCCACGTTCACGACCGGAATGACCGGGCGCGCCCGGTCATGCACTTCTTCCAGCGATTCCGGCAGAGATGCCGGATACGCACCTCTCAGCCGCTTGCTGCCTCTGCCAGCAAGCGGCGGTCCTGCGCTGCGGTCAGGTGCGTCATCCGACGCATGTCGTGATCGGTGAGCTGGAAGACGGCATCGACCCAGACGTCGACGATGTCGACGAGCTCCTGCTTGGGCACCGGCCGGGCGATGCGCCGCGCCTGGTAGATCGCGCGATGCGCATTGAACTTTCGGCGGTTGCGGTCGATGTAGGCGCGCAACGTGTCCTCCCCTTCGCCGTCCTCGGCCAGCACGTCGACGAGGCCGATCTCGTGCAGCTCCTCCGCAGTATAGATTCGGCCGCTCATGATCATCTGCTCGGCGCGAATCGAGTCGATTCGCCGGGAGAGCAGGCTGTAAGCACCCATGCCGGGGAACAGATTGAACAGGATCTCGGGAAGCCCCATCTTGGCGCTCCGCTCGGCGACGATGACGTCGAACGACAGCGCAGTCTCGAAGCCTCCCCCGAGCGCATCGCCTTGCACGAGCGAGAACGTGATCAGCGGCGCGTGGAGGGCGTTGACGTTGCTGTGAACGATGTCGACGCATTTACGCGCATAGGAATGCACGCTGGCGCGGTCGCGACGGCGAACGCTGTCCACGAAATAGGCGAGGTCGCCGCCAAGGCTGTAGATGCCGGGCGCGCGCGAGGCGAAGACAAAATACTGCAGCTGCTTGGCGACCGTCTCGTCGTCGACGGCCTCCCTCACCGCTGCCTGCATCTCGATCAGCTCGTCCAGCAGCCGATGCGTCACGATCGGCTTGCCCGGCTGGTCCATGTAGCACCACAGGATGCCCGCCGGTGCCTCGTGCACGAGAGAAATCGTCTCATACGGTGCATCGAATCCGCGCTGTGTTCCGTAGTGGCCTTCGCGCGAGAGTGCGGTGGTGGAGGCGAGTGCGTCGAGCGTCGTGATTGCGTTGCCGAGGTAGGTCATTTTGATGCCTTTCTGATTGCGTGACTTCGATTCACAACTCAAGGCGATCGCCGGCGGGACAATCCGGTACCGCATCGGTGCTACCCGGAGAAGGTTCTCACTGATCAATGTGATCAGTGGTGCAATAGTGTATCGCGCGGGCGGCGTTCGCCATTGCTTACTGCTGAGATAATGTCGAGTTACTGGCAGACCGTCAGCCGCAAAAGGTACGTATTTCAATCAAATTCTGACGCACGCTTGGAGTGGTTGTCACGAAATGTGAGAAAACCCCGTGATACTGGCCAATAATGAGACGGCCCCAATGGATCGAGCGCGATTCCGTGTACCTTCGCATGTGGTCGCTGGCGCCGTCCGACTCAGAGCCGCAAAGATTATGCGGCTACCCTGCCGGTCGGTGGGATGTTGACGGGGCGTGGAGGATCGGACGTCGCGTCCCCGTCGGGCCGGAGACCTATGCTGGATCTCTCGGAACGGTCCGGGCGATTCCGGGCGTCTCCTTGAAGCCCTCGTACCATGCCGCCAGCGTCGGATGCGGCTCGCGCCACGGTTCGTGAGCGAATCGGAAATCCAGATAGCCGAGCGCACACGCGACGGCGAGCGAGCCAATGTCCGGCACGGTGTGCGGCGGCTCACGCTCGAGTTCCGCGAGCGTGCGCTCGACGGCGGCCTGTTGCCGAGCCATGAACGTATCCCGCGCAGCTTCTTGCGGTTTCGCCTGCTCCAACCGCCGCGCGACCGCCGCATCGAGAATGCCGTCCGCCATGGCCTGATAGCGCAGCGCCCTCCAACGTGCGCCGCCCGCGCGCGGGAACATCGGCGACGCGTTCTCGATGGCGTCGAGGAATTCACAGATCACCGGGCTATCGAACAGTGGGACGCCGTCCGCGGTGATCAGGCACGGCACCTTCGATAGCGGGTTCGCCGCGAGCAGCGCGGGAGGCGACACATGTGGGTTGGTCGGCACGAGCTCGATCTGCCGCTCGATGTCGCGCTCGATCGCGCAGGCCAAGACCTTGCGCACGTACGGGCTGGTCGGCGAGTAGAACAGCTTCACGCGGATGTCCTCAGAACGTGTCCTTGCGCGCCCGCAGGTCCGCAAATGTGGTCGCATCGGGGGCACGCAGGAACGGATTCGCCGCGAGTTCATCCGACAAGCGGCTCGGCAGCGTCGGCTTGCCTGCGGCGCGCGTCGCCTTCACCCGTGCGGCAAACGCTTGCAGCGCCGGGTTCGACGGATCGACATGCAGCGCGAAACGCGCGTTGCTCTCGGTATATTCGTGGCCGCAGCACACCAACGTGTCGCCCGGCAGTGCAGTGAGCCTGCGTAGGCTTGCGTACAACGTCGCCGCGTCGCTCTCGCCGATCCGTCCGCAGCCGAGGCTGAACAGCGTGTCGCCACACAGCAGTACGTCGCCGTCGGCAAAGAAGAAAGAGATGTGCGCGCGCGTGTGGCCGGGCGTCTCGATCACCCGCGCGGCGGCGCTGCCGAGAGTCACCGTATCGCCCTCCGCCACCGCCTGATCGAGTCGCGGCAGCCGCGCCGCATCGGCCCGGCCGCCCACCACTTTCGCGCCATAGCGTTCCCGGACGGCGTCGGTACCGGCGATGTGATCGCCGTGGTGATGCGTCAGCAGAATCATGTCGAGCCGGCCGCCGGCCGCATCGATTGCGGCGACGATCGGGTCCACCTCGGCGGGATCAACGATCGCGACGGCGCCGGTCGGCTCGTCGCGCAGAAGCCACGCGTAGTTGTCGGACAGGATGGGGATCGGGCGGGCTGTGACCATGCGTCCCTGTAGCATCCCGTGCGGGACCCGGAAACCGCGGCCCGTGTTATACGTCCGTGATGGCGACCGACGCGCAAGCCGCGACGCAATTCTATGCCAGCCGCCAGGGCCGTGTGACCGCCCGGCTCGTGCGCGACCGGCTGCAGCTGCTCTGGCCCTCGGTCGCGAACCAAGCCGTACTCGGCCTCGGCTTCGCGACCCCCTATCTCGGTCTCTGGTCCGAGGAAGCGGCGCGGTGCGTGGCGCTCACCCCCGCCCAACTCGGCGCCACTCGCTGGCCCGGCGGGCGCGGCGCCAATCTGAGCTGCACCGCCGAGGAGGATGCGCTGCCGTTTCCGGATCTTTCCTTCGACCGCATCCTGCTCGTCCACGGCCTCGAGACGTCCGAGAATACGCGCCGCCTCCTGCGCGAGGTGTGGCGGGTGCTGCGCGATTGCGGCCTGCTGCTGATCGTCGCGCCGAACCGGCGGGGGATGTGGGCGCATGTCGAAAACACGCCGTTCGGCCAGGGCCAGCCCTACTCCAACCGCCAGATCGAGCGCCTGCTCGCCGCCTCGCTGTTCCGGGTCGAGAAGCGCGACACTGCGCTCTACATGCCGCCCGCTGACTTCACGCTGATCCTGCGCAGCGCCCCCGTGTGGGAACGGATCGGCCGCCGCTACGCGCCCCATATCGCCGGGGTGACCATCACGGAGGCGGTGAAGGACGCCTATGCCGCCG
Organism: Acetobacteraceae bacterium; assembly: GCA_036265085.1. Taxonomy (GTDB): domain Bacteria; phylum Pseudomonadota; class Alphaproteobacteria; order Acetobacterales; family Acetobacteraceae; genus DATAPS01. The sequence continues at coordinate 14,805 of DATAPS010000184.1, forward strand.
TGCCGGCCGACGCCGTCGCCCGCCGGAGGATGGTGTTCGTCGACGCCCGCTGACCCTCGAGCGCCGCCATCAGCGCCTGGGCGTCGTGCGGCGCGCGCACTTTCATGTCGTTGTCGAAGTAGACGAACACGTCCCGCCCGGCGTCGCGCCAGCCGCGCACCCGCGTCGCCCAGCTGGCGATCGCCGCCGGGTCGTAGCCGCTTGCGTAGAGCGCCTCGGAGCCGTGCAGGCGGCAGTAGACGAAATCCGCGGTGACCTCGGTGATCCGCGGCCACTCGACCGAGTCGGCGCATACGATGGCGGTTCCGGTCGCGCGAAGCAGGTCGAGGAAAATGTCCGATACGAAACTGTCATGGCGGATCTCGACCGCGTGGCGCAGCGGCCGCTTCGCGTCGGTCTTCGCCCAGTCGCGCCCATCCATCCGCGCATCGTGGCGGGAGGCAAGCGCGGCGGCGGCTTCGGTATCGCGCGGCAGGAGGCGCAGGAACGCGGCCATCCGGTCCGGATCGAAGCGGAAACTCGGCGGGAACTGCCACAGGATCGGCCCGAGCCTGGGTCCTAGCCTGAGTAAGCCGGATGCCAGGAAATTCGCGATTGGCGTCTCGGCGTCGCGCAATCTCAGGATGTGGGTGATGAAGCGCGGCGCCTTGACCGAGAAGATGAAGTCCTCCGGTACCTGCTCCGCCCAGCTGCCGAACGCCTCCGGCCGCTGCAGCCCATAGAAGGTGCCGTTGATCTCGATTGAGGGGAATATGCCGGCGGCATAGGCCAGCTCCTGCTTCCGCGGCAATTTCTTCGGATAGAACACACCGCGCCACGGCGCATAAGTCCACCCAGAGATGCCGATGCGGACGGTGCCGCTTCTCCCGCTTCTTGCCATGCAGCGGAAACACGGCGCGGACGGCTTCGCGTTCCTCAGCTGATCGGCAGACGAAC
>DATAPS010000185.1:0-1673 GCA_036265085.1 Acetobacteraceae bacterium
TGTATTCCGGCCGCGTCACGTGTTCCCAGATCAGTTCGAGCAGCTTCTGGCCTTCACGCGGTGTCAGCCCGACGATCGACTTGATGTAGGAGGGGCTGGCGAACAGCACGCGCTCGCCGGTCTCGGCGTGCACCATCACCAGCGGGTGCTCGCTGGCCAGAGGCCGGCGCTTGATGCGCTCGTTGTATTGCTGGCTGGGCTTGGGGTTCGCTCGCACGACGTTGGCGTGGACCGCGCGCAACCCGTCGACAAAGCCGCGCATCGTCGGCGACAGCCCCTGATAGGCGGCAACGAGATTGGTCCAGAACGTATCGCCGCCATAGGGCGGGATCGTCACGCCGCGCAGGATCGACGCGCAGGGCGGGTTGACCGCCGCGGTGATGTCGGTGTGCCAGCCGGACCACGGCGTCACCATCATCTGTTCGCGGTTCTCGTTGGCGGTGCGGTTTTTGGCGACCGAGTAGACCTCCGGATAGCCCTCGACATGGCCGAACACGGCATGGCCGATCGTCGGCTCGCCGAACTGGCGGGCCATTGCGACATGCTGCGCATGGTCGAGATGTTGGTCTCGGAAGAAGACGACCTTCCATTTCAGGAAGGCGTCACGCACCTCCGTCAACTGCTCCGCCGGTAGGGGCTTGCTGAGATCGACACCGCGGATTTCGGCGCCGATATGCAGCGTCAGCGGGACGACCTCGACATAGGTGTTCGTGCCGGTGCTTTGCTGTGGTGACGGTGCCATCTGTTTCCTCCGCGCAAAAATTCGGTGCCGCGGTGTCTGAGTCGCCGCGCTGCCCGGTGATCTGTCATACCAGGATCTCATTGCCCTGACTCGCGCGATCGCCGACCGGCCCGACACCCTCGGGTTCGGAGCACTCATTCGCGGCCCCTCGTTGGCCTAGCCGAAGAGGAAATCGCCGATGCCGTTGCGGCGTTGCCGGCTCCGGAAGATGGTCATCCGCCGCGCCTTCACCTCCGGACGGACCGCGGCGCGATTGCTGTTTATCGTCCGCCGGCCTGACTATCGCGGACCACGAAAAGGAGGGTCGCCCTCGGGTGGTGGCCTTCCCGCGGATCAGGCGTTCTGCAGCCGATAGCGCAGCCACACCGCGCCGCCTTCCAGCACCTCACAGCTTTCCAGCGTCATCGAACGGAGCGGAGCTCGCGCGTCGGTCTCGTCCTCGCGGGAATCGAAGGCGTAGGGTCCACCCCGCGCGCCGTCTACCGCCGGGCAGACCGCAAGGCTGATCTCGTCGATCAGGCCGGCCCGCAGAAACGAGCCGTTCGACTTGCCGCCGCCTTCGAGCAGCAAGCGCTCGATCCCCAGCTCGCGGTTCAGGATGTCCAGCGCGAGCGCCAGATCCAGCTCCCGCTCGCCGGCAAAGATGTAGGAGACGCCGTCGCGGCGCAGCCCCGCTAGATGCGCGTCGGAAACCTGCTTCGTCAGGATCACGACGATCGGATCGCCGCCGATATCCGCGCGACCCCAGGCGATCTTGCCGTGCGCGTCGAGCGCGATGCCGTAAGCGGCCGCATCTCGCCGGACGAACCAGGGTTCGCGTGGGAAGCCCTCGCCCGGGTGATCAGGATAGGCTTCCGCCTTGGCGTATTCGCTGCCGGTGACGCGGCCGATCAGCCAGGAGCCATTGCCGAACTGCTCGTGGATACGCTCG
>DATAPS010000186.1:0-11570 GCA_036265085.1 Acetobacteraceae bacterium
CGACGTGGCGATTCCGCCGGGCCTGCAAGACGCGATGAGCCGCAGGGCTCAAGCGGAACGTGAAAAGGATGCAAGGATCATCCTCGGATCATCGGAGCTGATGATCGCGCAAACCTTCGTCGATGCCGCAAATATCTATGCGAAATCTCCAGGCTCGATGCAGCTGCGCGCCATGAACCTCGTGTACGAGGCCACGAAGGAGCGCGGCATGACGATTGTGATCCCGTCCGGAATGGCAGACAGCATGAACCCGAGCGGCGTGGGCGGCCTACTTGCCGCGGCCGCCGCCGGCAGGCCCTAAGCGCCACGCCCGTCCACCGCCCATCCGATCATCTCGCTCAGGAACGCCATTCCCAACGCCGAGAACCGCGCCACATCGGCGTTGTCCTTCCCGTAACCGTGACCCCCCGCCGGCGGCTCGTAGAAATACCTCTCGTATCCCATGGCCTGCAGTTTCGCGGCCATCTTCCGCGCATGCGCGGGATGGACGCGGTCGTCCTTGCGCGATGTCGCGAGCATGATCGGTGGGTAGCGCCGCCCTGGCTCCGCCACGTGATACGCCGAGAACTTCTGCATGAACGCCCAGTCCTCCGGCCCATCGGGATCGCCATATTCCGCGATCCAGCTCGCACCCGCGAGCAGCCGGTGGTAGCGGCGCATGTCGATCAGCGGGATCGTGCAGAACAGCGCGCCGAACCGCTCAGGATAGCGCGTCAGCATGTTCGCGATCAGCAGGCCGCCGTTCGATCCACCCTCGGCCCCGATCCGGTCCGGCCGTGTCACGCCGCGCCGCACCAGGTCCGCCGCGACGGCGGCGAAGTCATCATGGGACAGCGACTTGCGCTCGCGCCGGCCGCCATCGTGCCACCATGACCCGAACTCGCCGCCGCCACGGATGTTCGCGGTTACGGTGGTGCCGCCGCGTTCCAGCCACAGCTTTCCGCGCACGCTGCTGTAGGTCGGTAGGAGCGAAATACGGAATCCGCCGTAGGCGGTCATGAACACGGGCGCATCGCCGGTCTCGCCGGGCGGACCCGATTGCACGTAGGGAATGCGCTCGCCGTCCACCGACACCGCCTCGTGCCGGGTCACCACCGCGCCGTTGGGGTCGAACGTCGCCGGCGCGTGCCGCAGCACTACGGGCGCGGCGAGCTCCGCCGGCAACAAGGACAGCGTCGACGGGCTGACCGGCGTCTGCGCGTTTGCGAGCAGGTCGCCGTTCGACTCGGGCACGTCCGCGTCCAGCGACCACACGTTGACCGCGCCCAGATCGGGCAGCCCGGTGATCGGTTCGCGGCGCCATTCCTCGTCGGGGTAGAGTCGGTCGTAGGCAGGCCGCATCTCGTCGAGTGAGCCGATAATGAGAGTTCGCCCCGACCAGAAGAACGATTGCAGCGAGCGACGCGGCGAGGGCGCGTCAAGCACGTGGAACGCGCGATCACCGGCACGAAAGGCGGCGAGCGGGATGCCGAGGATCGTGTCGCCGGCATAGGTCTCGCCACCAACGGTCCACTCGGTACGTGGCTTCACCGCCAACCAGCCGCGATGCCAGCTGTACCAGGCGTCGGTCGGCAGGTCGACCACCTCGCCCGCTCCGCTCTCGTCGCCGATCCGTACCCGCGTGTTGAAGAAGTCGAGCTGCTCCAGGAAGATCACCTCGCCCTGCTCGCGGTCGAAGTAGCCTTCGGCGCGGACCCGCTCCGGCGCTATTTCGAAGATCACCGGCGCCGCTCTCGGGTCGGTGCCCCGCCGCCAGACGCGGACGGTGCGCGCGTAGCCCGACTGCGTCGCCATACCCTCGCCAAGCGCCGAGGACAGGAGCACGGAGTCGTGGTCGAGCCAGCTGACGCCGCCCTTCGCCTCGGGCACGATGAACCCGTCCGGGACGAAGCTCAGCGACCGCATGTCGAGCTCGCGGAGCACCACGGCATCGCCGCCACCGCGCGAGAGCCGCAGGATCGCGCGCTCCAGGGAGCCGTACAAGAACGTGGCTCCCTGCCACACCCAGTCCTCGGCCTCGGCGGCCGCAAGGTCGTCCAGATCGAGCAGCACCTCCCACGTCTCGTTGCCCGCGCGATAGGCGTCGACCGGCGTGCGCCGCCACAGGCCGCGCGGGTGCGCGGCATCGCGCCAGAAATTATAGAGCTGGCCGCCGCGGCGGGTGACATAGGGGATGTTGTCGGGCCGGTCGAAGATCGCCTTCAGCGTTGCGGCGTCCTGCTCGAAGCGCGGGCCGCCGAACCGCGCCATCGTGGCCTCGCTCTGCGCATCGACCCAAGCAAGGGCACGCGGACCCTCGACATCCTCGAGCCAGAGGTAAGGGTCGTCGTCCGGCGCCGCGACAACGGGTCGGGCGTCGGCCTGCGTCACCGACGCCACCAGCCTCGCTTGCGCTCGGTCGCTGGCGTCGGATCGGCGCCGATCAAGATCGGCTGGATCGCAGGGCCGATCACCGGCTCGGGGGGAGCGGCCTCGGGCGCTGGCGCGTTCGACTCGGGTGCGGGTGGCGCGGCCGCGGCGAGTGCGGGCGCCGGTGCGGGTTCGGTGGCCTGCTCCGCGGGCGCGGTCTCGACGAGCGGGTCCTGCGGTCTAGGTTCCGTCGCATCCGCCGGGACCGGCGGGATGTCGAGGGACGGGACGTCGGCAGCAGGTGCGTGAGGCGGAGCGGGCGGGGGTGGCGCAGCGCGCTGCTGCTCCACCTGATCCATCAGATCGAAGATGTCGAGCTCGTGGCGCGCGAACGGGTCGGCGGGCGTCGGCCCCGAATACGCGGTGGCGACATAGGTCGGGGCCGCTTCGGCCGGCTCCGCAACCGGCTCCTCGTCGCCGGGAGCAGCGGCCGCGACGCTTCCGTCCTCGCGTCGCCCGCCGCGCCGGCGGCCGCCGCGGCGACTGCGGCGCGGTCCGCGCGAGCGCGGCAGCCCATTCTCGTCGAAGTCGGAGGGATCGACCGCCGGCTGGCCCGCCTCGCCCACGGCAGCCGCAGGCTCGTCCACGGGTTCCGCACCGGTGGCCTCACCTCCCGGCTCCATCCAGACAGACGGCGGCTCGTCCACGCCAAGCGGGCCGGCGAGACCGGACTCCTCATCGCGCACCGCGGTGCCGATTTGTGGATCGCGGCGGCCGCCCCGGCGCCGGCGGCGACGGCGGCGGCGTTCGCCATCCTCCGCATCCCCGGTCTGGCCTTCGCCTGTGGACCCGTTGCCGCGCGCCTCGACCTCGTCCTCCTCCTCGTCCTCATCTTCGATATCCTCGTCATCTGCCTCGAACGCCGGCGGCGCGGGAATAACGGCGGCATGAACCGGGCGCTCCGGCTCGCGGAGCGCGGGTTGCAGCCGGTCGATCCGCAGGTTCGGACCGAGCAGGGAGTCGTCGGCGGTGAAGTGAACGCGCACGACGTAGCGCGCCTCGATCTCCGCCAGCCGCTCGCGCTTGTGGTTGAGCAGATACATCATGACCGCGGGGCCGCAGTGCACCATGATCAGACTGGCGCGCCGCTTGCCGCCCTCTTCCTCGATCGCGCGCAGGATATGGATCGCGCTGCTCTCGACGCTGCGGACATGGCCGAGGCCGCCGCAATGGGGGCATGCGACGAAGCTGGTCTCGGCGAGCGACGGTCGGAGGCGCTGGCGGCTCATCTCCAGAAGGCCGAAATGGCTGATATGGCCAACCTGGATGCGCGCACGGTCGCTCTTCAGCGCATCTTTCAGGCGACGCTCGACCATCGCGTTGTGCTTGCGGGACTCCATGTCGATGAAGTCGATGACGATGAGGCCCGCGAGGTCGCGGAGCCGCAGCTGGCGCGCCACCTCGTCGGCGGCCTCCATGTTCGTCTTGAGCGCCGTCTCCTCGATCCCGCGCTCGCGCGTCGAGCGGCCTGAGTTCACGTCGATCGAGACGAGGGCCTCGGTCTGCGCGATCACCAGATAGCCGCCGGAGCGGAGCTGCACCGTGGGGCTCAGCATGGCGTCGAGCTGCGCTTCGACCCCGAAGCGGCTGAACAGCGGCTGCCCGCCGTTGCCGTTAGCGTCCGGACGCCAGAGCTGCACCTTGCGGGCGTGCGCGGGCATCAGCATGCGCATGAAGTCGTGCGCCGCGCGCCAGCCGGTCTCGCCGTCGACCAGCACGTCCTCGATATCACGCGAATAGCCGTCGCGGATCGCGCGCTTGATCAAGGATGCTTCTTCGTAGATCAGCGCCGGGGCGACCGAATTCAGCGTCAGCTCGCGGATGTCGTCCCACAGGCGCATCAGATATTCGCAGTCGCGCTTGATCTCCGGCTTGGGCCTGTTCGCGCCCGCTGTGCGGACGATCAGGCCCATCCCGCGCGGGATTTCCAGCTCGGACGTGATCTCCTTCAGCCGCCGCCGGTCCGCCGCAGACGTGATCTTGCGGGAGATGCCGCCACCCCGTGGGGAATTCGGCATCAGCACGGAGAACCGGCCGGCGAGCGAGATGTAGGTGGTCAGGGCCGCACCCTTTGTGCCGCGCTCCTCCTTCACCACCTGCACCAGCATGATCTGCCGACGCTTGATCACCTCCTGAATGCGGTAGTTCCGCAGCAGACGGGACGTGCGCCGCGCCCGCGCCTCGGCGGCGCCGTCGTAGGTGTCGGTCTCGCCGCCGATCGTCTCGGGCGGCGGCAGGTCTTCCGGGGCGCCGTCGGGATCCGGCGCGAAGCCCTCGGTGTCCCCGGCGAATACCTCCTCGGCGCCGGGCGGGGGTTCGCCGACATCCGCGACCTCGCCGAACCGCATATCCTGCGGGATCGCCGCGGCTTGCGCCGGACGCGATTCCTTGTCCTCGTCCCCGGACGCCGCTTCGGTGGCCGGGCCGTCGAGCATCGAGCTATGCGCGGCTGGCACGTGGCCGGCTTCGGCGCCGAGCGCCTCGGAGGAGGCGTCCGAATGCACCGCGCCGGGAACGGTGGCGGCGGCCTCCTCGACGGGTTGCTCCGTGGGCACGGGCTCGGAGGGCGGGAACGGAGCGACGGATTGCGGCTCGACGGCTTCGCCCGCCGGATCCGCCGCGTCGGACCCGATGTCGGCCGGATAGCCCTCGTTGTCGGCGAACTCGTCGACCGTTTCGACGGCGACGGAGGCTTGGGCATGCTCCGCGCCGGTCTCGCGGATGCGATCGGCGGCTTCCTCCTCTTCCTCCTCCTCGCGCGCCGCCTCGGCCTGAAGCTCGATCAGGCGCTGCCGGTCGGCGACCGGGATTTGGTAGTAGTCGGGATGGATTTCGCCGAAAGCGAGGAAGCCGTGGCGCCCGCCGCCGTATTCCACGAAGGCCGCCTGGAGGCTCGGCTCCACGCGGACGACCTTGGCGAGATAGATGTTCCCTTTGAGCTGCTTCTTGGTCGACGTCTCGACGTCGAAGTCTTCGAGGCGATTACCCTCCAGCACCACCACGCGGGTTTCTTCCGCGTGTGTGGCGTCGATCAGCATGTGTTTGGTCATAAAGCCCTGAGCTCCGGTGCGCCGCCCGGCCGAAGCGGGCGCGGCGATTTGGTTGTGTGGAGCGGGGCTGGCCGAAGCGCGAGGGCGGGAGAGGACGCGAACTGGATGCCATCGCGCGCCCCGCCGCTGAGCAGCGAGGCCGATCGTCGTCCCGAAAAGGAGAACCTGATGCGGCGGTGGTCATCGAACCCTGTATGCCCTCCGGTCGGCCGCGTACCGTGGTGCGGCGCGCTGCCCCGAGGTGGAAACGATCCGGATATCCCCGGTCGGACCGCGCTCGCGCGCGGCACACGCGGCGGTGCCCGAAGGACGACGCTCGGCCGCACACAGGGCCGCAAACGTCCGCCTCCAGCACAACGCCGAAGCAAACCGAACATGGAGCAAACCGCCGCCGGTCGCAAGAAGAGCATGCCAGACGTGACCGCCGGACCACATCGCCCGCCAAAAATCCGCCCCGATCAACGTTGAACGTGCTTTTGTGGCGTCGCCACGTTAACAACGCCTGCCAGCTCTCAGACGGAGGGTCATCCGTGTTCACGCGTCGGCTCATGATCGGCTTCGGCGCGAGCGCGACCTTTCTGCTGCCGGACCGCGCCCGCCCCTCTCCCGTTCCGACGCTGCCCGCGGCCGCCACCGTGCGGCGCGCGCCGTCCCGGGGCCCGCTTCCCACAGTCGTCCTGGATCCGGGCCATGGCGGCAAGGATCCGGGCGCGATCGGCGTCACCGGCACCTACGAGAAGCACATCGCATTCGCCACCGCACAGGAGCTGATGCGCCAGCTGCTCGCGAGCGGCCGTTATCGGGTCGAGCTGACGCGTGGACGAGACGTGTTCATTCCGCTGGAAGAGCGGGTCGCGATCGCAGAACAGCACGGGGCCACCCTGTTCGTCTCGATGCACGCAGACGCGATCAACGACCCGGCCATCCGCGGCGCCAGCGTCTATACCCTCGCCGGCACCGCCTCGGACGCACAGACCGCGGCGCTAGCGCAGCGCGAGAACAGCGCCGATCGGTTCGCCGGGCCTCGTTATGGCGGCGGCAAGGTCACGCCGGAGGTCGCGAAGATCCTGGCCAGCCTGGTACGTCAGGAGACCCGGGTCGGCTCGGCCCGCATGGCGCGGCGGATCGTCGGCGCGCTAGATCGGGATTTGCCGCTGCTGCAGAACCCGGCGCGCCATGCCACCTTCGTCGTGCTGAAAGCTGCCGACATTCCCAGCGTGCTGGTCGAAATGGGCTTCATGTCCAACCGTGAGGACGAGGCCGCCCTGCGACGTCCCGAGCACCGCACGGTCGTCGCCACGGCCATGAAGCGCGCGGTCGACGGCTATTTCGCGGGTAGCGGAGCTTTTCTGACGGCGGGGTGAATCCTCTCGCCGGTTCCGCTATAACTCTCCGCCTATGAACGCGAAGCCGACCCCGCGAGCGCGCCTCGCCACCGCATCGAGTGACCCGCATACGCGCAGCCCCGGGCCGCGCCGGAACGCCGCCCCGCCGCCGCGCCGACGGCGCCGCAACCTGTTCGGCCGTATCGTGGGCGCGCTGTTCGGGTTGATCGCGCTGATCGCGCTCGCCGGCGCCGGTGCCCTCTATATCGCCTATGCGCATTACAGCGCGGGGCTGCCCGACCTGAACGGGCTGCGGAACTATCAGCCGCACCAGATGAGCCGCGTTTATGCCGGCGATTCGCGGCTACTGGCAGAACTCGCCACCGAACGGCGGATCTTCGTGCCCTACTCGGCGATCCCCGATATCGTGCGCCACGCCTTCCTGTCCGCCGAGGATCAGAATTTCTTCAACCACGGCGGCGTCGATCCCCTCGCGATTATTCGCGCTGCGGTGACCGATGTCTCGCAATACGGCCAGGGCCGGCGACCGGTCGGTGCGTCCACCATCACGCAGCAGGTCGGCAAGAACATGCTGCTCGGCAACGAGGTGTCGTTCAGCCGCAAGATCCGCGAGGCCCTGCTCGCGATGCGGATCGAGCGCAGCCTCAGCAAGGAGCGCATCCTCGAGCTCTATCTGAACGAGATCTATCTCGGCCTCGGCGCCTACGGCGTGGCGTCCGCGGCGCAAACCTATTTCAACAAGTCGCTGGACGAGTTGACCATTCCGGAAGCCGCTTTCCTGGCGGCGTTGCCGAAAGCGCCGAACAATTATAATCCCCTCCGATTCCCCGATGCCGCCCGCGCGCGCCGCGACTGGGTGATCGACCGCATGACGGACGACCACGTCATCACCGCCGAGCAGGCCGCCGCGGCGAAGGCGGCGCCCGTCACGACCTCGCCATACCAGCGGCCGGAGACGGTCACCGGGGCCAACTACTTCGCCGAGGAGGTGCGCCGGCAACTGGTGACGAAATTCGGCCAGGATCTCGCGCTGCAGGGCGGCCTCGTCGTGCACACCAGCCTCAACCCGACGATGCAGACGCTTGCGGACAAGGTCCTGCGGGATGGGCTGCTGAAATACGATCGCGAGCACGGCGGCTGGCGCGGGCCGGCGGGGCATCTCGACACACACCCCGCGACGCTCGCGACGAGTTGGGCCACGGATCTGGCCGCCGTCGCGCCGCCGCCCGGCATGCTGCCGGAGTGGCGCTTCGGGGTCGTCATCTCCGAGACCAACGGCGAGGCACAGGTCGGCATCCTCGATCATCCCCCCGGGCCGGCCGCTCCGACGGAGCAGCGTGTGCTTCCGATGCCGCTGAGTGATCTCGGTTGGGCACACCCGGTTCACGACGGCCATATCGGCCCGAGTCCGCGCCGCATGTCGGACGTGATCCGGGTCGGCGACCTTGTCATGGTCGAGCCGACCGGAGCCGGGAAGCAGGGAAAGGCCATCCTGCGGCAGATCCCCGCCGTCGAGGGCGCGATGGTGATCATGGACCCGACCACCGGGCGCGTCCTCGCGATGAGCGGCGGCTGGAGCTTCGAGATGAGCCAATTCAACCGTGCCAGCCAAGGGCTGCGGCAGCCGGGCTCCAGCTTCAAGCCGTTCGTCTATCTGACTGCGATGGAGCAGGACATCTCGCCCTCTCAGATCTTCCTCGACGAGCCGTTCACGCTCGATCTCGGAGCGCAGGGCGTCTGGAAGCCGAACAACTATTCGCTCAACTTCAACGGCCCGATCCCGCTGCGCATCGCTCTCGAGAAGTCGCTCAACCTCGTCACCGTCCGGCTCGCGCAAAAGGTGGGCATGGCGAATGTCGCGAAAACCGCGATCGCCTTCCACGAGGTCGACAGCATGCCGAAGGTGCTGCCCGCGGCGCTCGGCGCGGTGGAGACGACCGTGCTCCGCGAGGCGGCGGCCTATTCCGGCCTCGATATGGGGGGCAAGGAGGTTCTGCCGTCGGTGATCGACACCGTGCAGGATCGCGACGGGCACGTCATCTGGCGCCCGGCGGCGCTCGCCTGTGATGGCTGCAACGACCCGAGCAAGACGCCGACAGTGATCGACAACCGCAAACAGATCGCCGATCCGCCGAGCGTTTTCCAGGTGGTGAACATGATGGAGGGAGTCGTCGCGCGGGGCACAGGCTACGCCGCGGGCAAGGGCCTGGACCGCGCAATCGCGGGCAAGACCGGGACGACGCAGGACTTCAACGACGCCTGGTTCGCCGGCTTCACACCCGACCTGGCAGCCGTCGTATGGGTGGGCTTCGACAATCCGGCATCCCTCGGCAAGGACGAGACCGGAAGCGCGCTTGCGGTGCCGATCTGGCATGACTTCATGCAGGTCGCGCTGAAGGATCGGCCGAACCTGAAATTCGTGCCGCCACCCGGGGTGACGATGGCGAGCTGGGACAGCGGTTACGGTACGGTGACCGACGCCTTCAAGCCCGGGCAGCAGCCCGGTGCGTCCGGTCCGATGGGCGGGTCGTCCGACGGCGCGACGGTCGCCTCCTCGGCCGATGCCGCGGCAACCGCGCGCACCATCGCGCCACACGCGGCCGGAGTCGACACAGGGCTTGGCGGGCTCTATTGAGCGCGCGCCGTCCCGCGCATAGATCAGTGTCATGTCCGCCGAATCCGACGCCCTGAACGAACAGATCAAGCAGTCCGTCGCGCTGCTGAGGAGGCATCTTTGACTGGGATGCCGCGCTCGCCCGCCTCGACGAGCTGAACCACCGCGCCGAAGATCCCGATCTCTGGGACGACGCCGCCGCGGCTCAGGCGGTGATGCGCGACCGCAACCGGATCGCCGAGCAGGTCGAGGGCGTGCGCAAGCTGGAAAGCGAGGTCGCCGACACGTTCGAACTGCTGCAAATGGCGGAAGCCGAAGGTGACGACGGCATGGTCGCCGATGCGCACGCGGCGCTGCGGCGGCTCGCGGCCGAGGCGAAGCGCCGCGAGATCGAGAGTTTGCTCGCCGGGGAAGCCGACAACAACGACTGTTATATCGAGATCAACTCCGGCGCGGGCGGCACTGAAGCACAGGACTGGGCCGAGATGCTGATGCGCATGTATACGCGCTGGGCGGAGAAACACGGCTACAAGGTGCAGCTGCTCGAGGAAAGCGAGGGCGAGCAGGCCGGCATCAAGTCGGCGACGCTGCAGGTGGGCGGACCCGCCGCCTATGGCTGGCTCAAGACCGAGGCGGGCGTGCACCGTCTCGTGCGCATCAGCCCGTTCGACGCGAACGCGCGGCGGCAGACCAGCTTCGCGAGCGTGTGGGTCTACCCGGTGGTAGACGACGACATCGACATCGAGATCAATGACGCCGACCTGAAGGTCGACACGTTCCGTGCCTCCGGCGCGGGCGGGCAGCACGTCAACAAGACGGAAAGCGCCATTCGCATCACCCATGTGCCGACGGGCATCATCGTCGCCTGCCAGACCGATCGCAGCCAGCACCGCAATCGCGCGACCGCGATGGCGATGCTGAAGGCGCGCCTCTACGAGGCGGAGCTGCAGCGCCGCGAGGCGATATCGGCGGCGCAGGAGAACGCGAAGACGGACATCGGCTGGGGACACCAGATTCGCAATTACGTGCTCGCGCCGTATCAACTCGTGAAGGACCTCCGCACCGGCGTCGAGAAAGGCAACCCCGACGCGGTGCTTGACGGCGAGCTCGACGACTTCATGGCGGCGGCCCTGGCCGCACGCGCCGGCGCGACGCGCAGCGAGGCGAGCGCGCAGGCGGAGTAGGCGGGTCTCGCCGATCTATGCCGCGTCGGGACGGCGGGTCGAGACCCGCCCTACCTCATTCCACTCAGTGCGCCGCAGCCCCCGCTCCCGGCCGCACCTTGCGGAAACACAGCGTCGCCAGCAACGCGATCGCGAGGACGCAGCCCAACACGTAGAACGTATCGCTGAAGCCCATGACGTTCGCCTGCAGCCTGATGCCGTCGCCGACCGCGGTGACGGCCTGGTTCGCCGCCATGGCAGGGTCACTCGTGCCGTGCGCGAGGAAATACCGGCTGAGCATGTCGATCCGTGCCCGCGTCGCATGCTGCATCAGCGACACCGCCTGCATCAGCACGTTGGAGTGGAATTGCTCGCGCTTGATCTGGAAGGTCTGCAGCGCCGCGATACCTATCGCGCCGCCGAGATTGCGCATCATGTTGAACAGCGATGACGCCGACCCGGCATTCTCCGGCTCGATGCCGGCGGTCGCCACCGCGGTCAGCGGCATGAAGGCCAACGCCTGGCCGATCGCCCTGACGACATTGGGCCGAAGCAACTGGGGCGCCGCCGTGTCCGGGCTCATCGTGATGTTCATGAAGTTGCTCGCGGCGAAGAGCGCGAACCCGACCCCGATCACGAGCCGCACGTCGAAGCGCTTCATCAGCTGCGGCACGAGTGGGATCAGAAAGAGCTGCGGAATGCCGGTCCAGGCGAGCACGAAACCGATCTGCTCGGAGTTGTAGCCCTGCACCCGCGAAAGATAGAGCGGGAGGATGAACACTGAGCCGTAGAGAGCGAAGCCCATCAGGAAGTTCGCGACCACGCCGAAGCCGAAATTCCGCCGCAGCAGCAGCCGCAGGTTGAGCAGCGGCTTGCGCACGCGCAGCTCGATCGCGACGAACAGGATGAGCGCCACGGCCGCGATCAGGGAGAGGCGGACGATGAACGGCGAGCCGAACCAGTCGTCCTTGTTGCCTTCCTCCAGCAC
>DATAPS010000187.1:0-1815 GCA_036265085.1 Acetobacteraceae bacterium
AGATGGCGGTCGCGGATTTCGGCGGCACCGTGCTCGGGCGGCCGGTCCAGATCGTCGCGGCGGACCATAAGAACCGCACCGATCTCGGCTTGCAGATCGCGCGGGAGTGGTACGACGGCGGCGTGATCGCCATCGCCGACGTGGTCAACTCGGCGATCGCGCTCGGGGTCGAAGACCTGGCCGGGCAGCGCAAGCGGTTCGCGCTGCTGTCCGGTCCCGGCACGGTCGACATCACCGGCCCGCGCTGCAACGCGTACAGCTATCTCTGGACCTGGGACACCTATGCCGACGCGACCGTGCCGGTGCGCGCGATCGTCGCGGAGGGTGGCAAGCGCTGGTTCTTCCTGACGGCGGATTTCGCGTTCGGGCAGACGATGGAACGCGACGCCGTGGCCGCCCTGATCGCGGCGGGCGGCACGGTTGCGGGCAGCGTGAAGCATCCGCTGGGGGAGACCGATTTCTCCTCCTACCTGCTGCAGGCGCAATCGAGCGGGGCCGACGTGCTGGCGCTCGCAAACGGCGGCGTCGATACGATCAACAGCATCAAGCAGGCGGCCGAGTTCGGGCTATCGCAGCGGGAGCGCACGGCGGCACTCGCGCTCAACATCACCGACGTGCATTCGCTCGGATTGGAGAAGGCGCAGGGCATTCTCGTCACCGAGGGCTTCTACTGGGACCACGATGACGCGACCCGCGTCTGGAGCAAGCGGTTCTTCGAGCGGCAGCACGCGATGCCCACGCAGAGCCAGGCGGGGACGTATTCGGCGGTGCTGAGCTTCCTCAAGGCGATCGCGGCGGCAGGATCGCTCGATCCCGACGCGGTGGCAGCGAAGATGCACGCGCTGCCGATCGACGACGCCTTCGCGCATGGCGGCCGGCTGCGCGGCGACGGGCGGATGGTCCACGACATGTATCTCGCGCAGGTAAAGACGCCGGCCGAGAGCAAGTACGCGTGGGACTACTACAAGATCCTCGCGACGATTCCCGGCGATCAGGCGTTCCGCCCGCGCGCGCTGGGCGGATGCCCGTTGCCGTAACGGTCAGTCCGCTCGCGCAGATCCTCGCGGTCCGAAATACATCGCGAAGGGACGCCGCTCCTCGACGCGGAAGCAGATCATTACGCCGGGCGAATTGGCCGTTCATCGCGGACGGTCCTCGTGCGCGGCGCGCATGGTGGATTGCCGCTTCGCTCCATCCACCCCACGGACTACAATCTGGCTTCCAGCCGTTGGAGAATGCCATGTCAGTTGCCCTGATGCCCGCGAAGTCCGGCATGAGCGATGCCGAGTGGGAAGCCCGCTGCGAGCTCGCCGCGCTCTATCGGGTGGTCGATCATCTCGGCTGGACCGACCTGATCGCGACCCACATGTCGCTGCGGGTGCCGGGGGAGCCGGACACCTTCCTGATCAACCAGTTCGGCGAGATGTTCGACGAGATCACGGCGTCCAGTCTCGTCAAGATGGATATGGACGGCAACGTGATCGGCGATCAGGCCCGCTTCAACCGGGCGGGCTTCACGATCCACAGCGGCGTCTACAAGGCGCGGCCGGACGCGAATTGCGTGATGCACACGCACACCCGGGCCGGCGCGGGCGTGTCGCTGGTCGCCAATGGCCTGCGCCCGATCAGCCAGGACGCGATGCAGATCCTCGACGACGTCGCTTATCACGAATACGGGGTGCCGGCGACGCAAGAGGAATGCGATGCGCTCGGCCGGAGCTGCGTTCACGGCAGCTGCGTGGTGTTGCTCAACCATGGCCTGCTGACGCTCGGCCCGACGATCCACGGGACGCTGATGCGGATGTACATGCTCGA
>DATAPS010000188.1:0-5868 GCA_036265085.1 Acetobacteraceae bacterium
CAGCTCATGGACGCATTCGCCGTCGATTGGCGCTTCACGATGCACGAGGAACTGCAAGGCGACGCCTGGTATCCGCCGCTATCGGAAGCCGGGCCGGCGACCGCCCGTGTCGTGACATCCGGTCCCGATGCGGATCTCGACAAGATCGCACTCGTGCTGCTCCAGGCGCTCGCCTGCGCGCAAAAGACGATCCGCGTCATGACACCCTATTTTCTTCCCGACGAACGGATCGTAACGGGACTCGCGCTCGCGGCGATGCGCGGCGTCGCCGTCGACGTGGTCATTCCGCGCGCGAGCGACCATCCCTTCATCGACTGGGCGACGCGCGCGCATGTCGGGCCCCTGATCGAATCCGGCGTCAAGATCTGGCGCAATCCGCCGCCCTTCGCGCACACGAAGCTGATGGTGATAGACGAAGCCTGGAGCTTCATCGGCAGCGCGAACTGGGACACGCGCAGCCTCAGGCTCAACTTCGAGCTCAACATGGAAGTCTACGACCGAGGCCTCGCGACGACGCTCGCCTCGTTCGTCCTCGAGCACGCGCAGATCCTGCTCAAACGCCCGGAGCTCGACATGCGCACGTTGCCGGTGCGCCTGCGCGACGCCGCGATGCGCCTGTTCCTGCCCTATCTGTGAACCGTGGTGCCGCGTGCGTGCGACGGCCCGGGCGTGACCGCGAGATGCACGAGGATCGGATGGTGGTCGGACCGGCCGCGCGGCAGGACCGTCGTGTGATGGCAGGCCATCCCGCGAACGAGACAGCGGTCCAGCCGAACCGGCACGATGTCGCCCATATTATGCGTCGGCTGCCGCGGACCGACGTCGCGAAAGCCCGGCAGCAGCGTCGGTCCCACGAGATTGTAGTCGCCCAACACGGCGGCATGCGGCGGCAGCTCGTCGGCGATGCAGCGCAGCTGCCGGCGATTGAGCAGTTGGCCATGCGAGAGATGGACATTCGCGATCGCGCAGTCGCCGAGATCGAGGATCTGGCAGACGCGGTGGACGATCGTGCCCGCCGGCAGCGTCACCACGCGGGGTGGCCTGCGCCAATCCGTCGGACTCCAGATCGCCGGGCCGTGAATGCGGCCGGGCAACGGCGCGCGCGACACGCAGCCGCCGACCCGCGCCGCCAGCATCTCGATCTCGTGCGTCGCTTCCTGCATCAGCAGGAGATCGGGACGCGCGAGAACGATCAGCCGTGAGACATCGTCCAGGGAGGCGCCGGTTCTGCGCAGCAAATTCCAGCTGACGATTCGCCGCACCGATTGCAGCTCAGACCCGATCGTTGCCGTCGCCGGCGGGCGGCAGCGGCACGGGGCGGCGGTCCTCGCCGATCGCCACGAACACGAACGTGCCTTCGGTGACCTTCACGAACGTCTCGAAATAGCGGTTGCGCTTCCACGCCTCGGTGAATACCCGGATCGAGCTCCTTCCCGTGCCGACGAGCGCGGCGTACAGCGAAACCTCGTCGCCCACCGCAACCGGCGCAATGAACGTCATCGCGTCGACCGCCACGGTCGCCACGCGCCCGCGCGCCCGGCGCATCGCAACGATGCCGCCCGCGATATCCATCTGCGACATCAGCCAGCCGCCGAAGATGTCGCCCGACGGGTTAGTGTCCGCGGGCATCGCGACCGTACGGATCGTTGGCTCCCCGATCGGGTTCCCGGCCGGGGTGCGATTCGCGATCGCGGAGGTGGGCATAGCACTCATGTAGAATCCTCCCCCAGCCCGATGGCACGCAGCCGGGCGCCTTCCTCGTCCCAGCCGATGCGCTCCTTCACGTTCAGGAACAGATGCACGCGCTGTTCCAGCAACTGCTCGAGCTCGGTGCGCGCCTTCGCGCCGATCTGCTTGATGCGCGCGCCGCCCTGCCCGATCAGGATCGCTTTGTGGCCGGGCCGCGACACGTAGACGGTCGCATCGATCCGCACCGAACCGTCAGGCCGCTCCCGCCAAGTCTCGGTTTCCACCGTCGCGCTGTAGGGGATCTCCTCATGCGTCTGGAGAAAGATTTGCTCGCGAACCAGCTCGGCGGCAAGCAGCCGGTCCGGCAGGTCGGTCAGCTCGTCGTCGGGATAGAGGTGCGGTCCCTCGGGCATCGCCGCGGCGAGCCGGTCGAGCAGCGCATCCATTCCGTCGCCGGTCGCGGCGCTGATCATGAAAGTCTCCTCGAACGCCGCGGTCTCGTGCAGGGCCGCCGTCAGCGGCAGCAACGCCTGCGGGATCACAAGATCGACCTTGTTCAGCACGAGCCAGCAGCGTCGCGCGATCCGCGCGGCGATCCCGCGCACCTCCTTGGTGAGCCCGCGTTTGGCGTCAACGAGCAGCAGCACGAGGTCGGCGTCCTCAGCCCCGCTCCAAGCCGCCGCCACCATCGCCCGGTCGAGGCGACGGCGGGGCGCGAAGATGCCCGGCGTGTCGACCAGCAGGATCTGCGCCGGCCCCCGGTTCAGGATGCCGAGCACGCGGAAACGCGTCGTCTGCGCCTTCGGGCTCACGATGGAGAGCTTCGCCCCGGTCACGCGGTTCAGCAGTGTCGACTTCCCCGCGTTCGGCGCGCCGACGATCGCCGCAAAGCCGCAGCGCGATTCGCTCACGCCGGCACCGCGCGCTTCAGCAGCAGCAGCGCTTCTGCCGCGAGCTGCTCGCCCGCGCGTTTGGTGCTCGCTTCTCCGATTGCGGTCTCACCCGCGACGGTCACGCCGATGACGAAGGACGGCGCGTGGGGCGGCCCCGCGCGCGACACCAGCGTATATTTCGGCAGGTCGAGTCCGCGCGCCTGTGCCCATTCCTGCAACGTCGTTTTCGCATCCTTCGGCGGCTCGGCCTGCGCCGTCATCGTCGGCTCCCACACACGGCGGACGAACGCCCGTGCGACGTCGAGCCCTCCATCGAGGAACAATGCGCCCAGCGTCGCTTCGATCGCATCGGCGAGCACCGTCGCGCGTTTGCGCACGCCGACCCGACTCTCACCCGGCGCGACCGCGAGCACCGCAGGCAATCCGAGCTCCTCCGCGATCCCCGCGAGCACCGGTTGCGACACGAGATGCGCCAGCCGCCGGCCGAGATCGCCCTCCTGCTCGCGCGGGAACCGCTCGGCAAGCCACTCCGCCATGAGCAGCCCGAGCACCCGGTCGCCCACGAACTCCAGACGCTCGTTCGACATCGTCGCGCGGCCACCCCGCTTGCCGCCGCCATGCGACGCCGAGCGGTGCGTGAGCGCCTCTCGCAGCACCTCGGGTCGGTGAAAATCGTGGCCGAGGATCGTCTCAGCGCCCGCGAGTCGCGCCGGCTCGGTCAGGTGATGCCCGTCAGCAGCCGCGACCAGCGGATCTCGAACGGCCATTCCCAGATCTCCCACCACGGCGCGGTAGCGTCGATCGAGAACCAGATGATCTCCGCGCGCCCGACTACATTCTCGATCGGAATGTAGCCGACCGCCGAAAGCACGCGGCTGTCCTGGCTGTTGTCGCGATTGTCGCCCATCGCGAACACCGATCCGGGCGGCACGATGTAGACGTCGGTATCGTTCAGCCCGCCCTGGTCATAGAGCTTGCAGATCTCATGCTTCTTCCCGCCGGGCAGCGTCTCGATGTAGCGGCGGCCGACCACCGGCGGGCCTTCGTCAGAGGCGACACATGTGCTGTCCGGCGCCGGCGCGCGCGGTATCTCCTCACCGTTGATATAGAGCATGCCGTGCTGGACCTGCACGCGGTCGCCGGGCAAGCCGACGATGCGCTTGATGTAGTCGACGCTGGTGTCACGGGGGAGCTTGAACACCACGACGTCGCCGTAGTGCGGGACCGAGCCCAGTATGCGCCCTTGGAAGAGCGGTGGCGAAAACGGGAATGAAAAGCGTGAGTAACCGTAGCTGAACTTCGATACGAAGATGTAATCGCCCACGAGCAATGTCGGGATCATCGACCCGGACGGGATGTTGAACGGCTCGAACGCGAAGGTGCGCACGGCGACCGCGATTAACCCAGCATAGATGATCGTTTTGATATTGTCGACCAATCCGCCCGATTTGCGCTTGGTCACGGTAGAAGATGCCATTTTGCGGTGCGGATCCAATGAGGCGTCCCGGGACGGAGTGGCTGGGTTGAAGCCGCCCCGACAGGTGCTGTCAAGCAACCCTGCCGCCGCCCGCCGGGGCCGCCGAAATAATCACTTGCGCGTAAGCATAGGGGTATTCGTCGGTCAGAGTCAGGTCGATGTGCGCCGAATGGCCGGACGGCGTGATCGCCTGCAGCCGGACCAACGCTCCGCCTTGGAGAAGCAGTGTCGGTTTGCCGCCGGGAAGGTTGACCACGCCGATGTCGGACATGAACACGCCTTGGGCAAAGCCGGTCCCGAGCGCCTTCGCCCCCGCCTCCTTCGCTGCGAACCGCTTCGCGTAGGTGCCCGTCCGCGCCGTTCCCTGCCGCCGCTCGGCGCGTCGGCGCTCGCTGTCGGTGAAGACGCGCTCGATGAACCGGTCGCCGAAGCGCTCCAGCGCGCGCTCGATCCGGCGGATGTCGCAGATATCGGAGCCGAGGCCGAGGATCAGGCCGGCCGTCACGCCCGAGTTCGCTCGACCTGATGCACGCCGTTCGCGGCCCGCAGCCCCGCGATCACGCGCGAGAGATGGCCGAGATCGCGCACCTCCACATCGACCAGCATCTCGAAGAAGTCGTGCTGGCGATTCACGATGCGTAGGTTGGCAATGGCGCCGTCGTGCTTGGAGACTGCGTTCGTCACGGCAGCGATGGCGCCCGGCTCGTTGTCGGCGATCACGCTGACGCGGCCCGTATGCCCCTCCCCGCGGCCGCCGGGTGCTGCGAAGGCCGACGGCTCCCAATCGATATCGAGGAAACGCTCGGGGGTTGCGGCGAAGCTGTCCAACGTCGGGCAGTCGCGGGTATGGACCGTGACCCCCTTGCCGGTCGTGACGATCCCGACGATCGGGTCGCCCGGCAGCGGATGGCAGCAGCCGGCATAATGGATCGCCATGCCTGTCACGACACCGCTGATCGGCAGATGCGGTCCGCCACTTCCCGGGGTGCGGCCAGCGCGCGGCGGGATCGCGGGCATCAGCCGCGGCGCGCGCGGCGCTTGGCGCAACTCAGGATAGGCGGCGGTCACTACCTCTTTCGGACCGAGATTGCCGTTGCCGACCGCAACATAGAGATCGTCGAGCGAGGCCTGCTTCAGGCTCTTGAGCGCGCCCTCCAGGACCTTCTCCGACCCGTCCAGCCCGTCCTGGCGGAACGCCTTCGCAAGGGCGGCGCGACCCACATCCCGGTTCTGCTGGCGCTGCTGCTGCTGCACGTGACGGCGGATGCGGGCGCGCGCCTTGCCGGTGACGACGAAGCGCTCCCATTGCGGGCTCGGCGTGCCGCCGCGCGCCGTCATGATCTCGACCTGGTCGCCGTTCTGCAGCTCGTGCCGCAACGGCATTAGCCGGCCGTTGATTTTCGCGCCGACGCACGTATCGCCGACTTGGCTGTGGACGGCGTAGGCGAAATCGACCGGCGTGGCGCCGCGCGGCAGCTGGATCAGCTGGCCTTTCGGCGTGAAGCAGAAGACTTGGTCTTGATACAGCTCGAGGCGGGTGTTTTCGAGAAGCTCGTCCTCCGTCGAGTTGTCGAGGATCTCCAGCAGGTCTTGCACCCAGCGGAATTGCTGGGCCGCGCGCGGAGCACCGGTTTCCGCGCCGGCCGGCGCCTTGTACGCCCAGTGTGCGGCGACGCCGTTTTCCGCCACCGCATGCATTTCGGCGGTGCGAATCTGGACCTCGATCTTCTGATTGAGCGGTTCGCGGAGGGTCACCCCGCTGTGCAGGCTTTGATAGCCGTTGGGCTTGGGCGTCGAGATGTAGTCCTT
>DATAPS010000189.1:0-15241 GCA_036265085.1 Acetobacteraceae bacterium
CACCCAGTCCATCCAGTTCGGGCCGCTGGACGAGCTGCGGGAACGGGCCGGCCAGCGACCAGGACGCTGCGGTAGTGGCCGAGGCCCTCCGGCACACCAAGCGGGGCGGTGGTCAGCTCGGCACCAGCCCGGTCGACCTCCCGTTCCCCTCGCTCCCGGTCGTGGACGGTGACGGCCAGCCGGGCAGCCGCGACGGGCTGCGCTGGCTGATGGCCTCGGACGTGTGCAAGCACTGCACGCACGCGGGCTGCCTGGATGTGTGCCCCACCGGGGCGCTGTTCCGCACCGAGTTCGGCACCGTGGTCGTCCAGCAGGACATCTGCAACGGCTGCGGCTACTGCGTGCCCGCCTGTCCGTTCGGTGTGGTCGACATCAATCCCGTGGACGGCAAGGCACACAAATGCACGCTCTGCTACGATCGGCTCAAGGGCGGCCTCGAACCCGCGTGCGCGAAGTCATGCCCGACGGATTCGATCCAGTTTGGCGAGTTGGCTGATCTGCAGCAGCGGGCGCATGAGCGCGTCGAGAAGCTGCACGCGCTCGGCGTCGACAGCGCCTATCTCTACGGCACGCCCGGCGGTCCTGGCGCGACCGGCGGCCTCGAGCATCTCAACGCGTTCTTCCTGCTGACCGCCGAGCCCGAGGTCTACAATCTGCCCGAGGCGCCGATGCGGCCCTCGAACAATGTCGCGCCGAGCCTCGCGACCGGTCTCGCTACCGTCGCAGGCCTCGCGCTCGCGGCACTCGCGCTGTTCGTGCGGCGCGCCTGACCGCGGACGACCCCGAGATGCCCGACATTCCTGTGGACCGGCGGCCGCGCGGACCCGAACACTACGACGGCGCGACCTATTACGGCCGCAATCAGCTCAATCCGGCCCCGTTCGAGAACTCCGTCGTCGGCGGCTACGTGTTTCTCGCTGGCCTTTCGGGCGCCGCGCAGATCATCTCGACGCTCGCCGATCTCGTCGGCCGGCGCGGCTCCGGCGGTCTGGTGAGGCGCGGGCGATACCTGTCCCTCGCGGCGCCGCTGCTCGGCGCCCCGCTGCTGATCTACGACCTGCATACGCCCAAGCGCTTCTACAACATGTTCCGGATCTTCCGGCCGACGTCGCCGATGTCGATCGGGACCTGGATCCTGACCGCGTTCAGCGGATTCGCGTTCCTGACGGCCGGCCTGCAGTTTCTCGGCGACCGCCGCCGCACCCATCGCTGGACGCGGCCCGCGGCCCGCGCGACGCAGATCCCCGCTGCGGTGGCTGGGGCGGGCCTCGCCACGTACACCGCGTCGCTCCTCTCCGCGACGAGCACCCCGCTCTGGGCCGCGGCTCCGAAGGCGCTCTCCGTCCGCTTTGGCGCATCCTCGTTCGCGTCCGGCGCCGCGGCCCTCGCGATCGGCGAACGCAACGGCGGCAATCCCAGCCTCGCCGACGATCTCGACACCTTCGCGCTCGCCGCACTCGCCGTCGAATGGGCAGGAATGCTGGCCTCGCGGCGGACCTACGCGGAGAAAGGCATCTCTGCAGCAGTGCACTCTCAACCGGCTGCCGTCGAGCGCATCGGCGTCGACGGCATCGGGATTGCGTTGCCGATCGCACTCAAAGTCGCCTCGGGCGTGCTCGGCGAACGCGGCGGCGCTCTCTCGAAGCTCGGGTCGCTTGCCATTCTCGCCGGCAGCCTCACGCTGCGGATCAGCGTCATGGCGGCAGGCGACGAATCGGCGCTGCGTCCGCAGGACAGCTTCCGCTTCGCCAAGCCCCGCAACGTGCCGGAGAACCGCTAACGCCGAACCGCGTCGCGCCGGTCGCGTTCACCGGCCGTCGCCCGCCACCGGAGGTCAGCTTGCCCAAGAAACTCCGCCGCAGTCTCCTCGATCGCGCCACCGGCTTCATCGAAGACTGGTCGCTCCCGCGCCAGCTTGCCGGCGAGAGCCCGTACGGGAAAGCCGCCGAGAGTGCCACGTCGCGGAGCCTCCGTCCGCGGCTCGAGAATGCTGACAAGGTCGGCACGAGCATCTGCCCGTTCTGCGCGGTCGGCTGCTCGCAGCTCGTCTACGTCAAGGACGGCAAACCCATCCATGTGGAAGGCGATCCGCGCAGCCCGGTGAACCAGGGCACGCTCTGCCCGAAGGGCGCCGGCACGCTCGGTCTGCTCACCAGTCCACTCCGCGTCAACACCGTCCGCTACCGCGCGGCGTACGCGACGGAGTGGGAGGAGAAGCCGCTCGACTGGGCGATGGAGCGCATCGCGTTCCTCACGAAGCGCACGCGCGACGAAACCTTCACCGAAGCATTGCCCGATGGGACACCGGTGAACCATACCCTCGGCATCGCCTCGATCGGCGGCGCCACGATGGACAATGAAGAGAACTACCTGATCAAGAAGTTGCTAGGCGGCGGCCTGGGCGTGGTCGGGATAGAAAACCAGGCGCGTATCTGACACTCCTCTTCGGTTCCCGGTCTTGGGACCACCTTCGGACGCGGCGCTGCCACCATGCAGCTATGGAGCCTCGCTGATGCGGACTGCATCATCATCATGGGCTCCAACATGGCTGAGAACCATCCGGTCGGCTTTCGCTTCGTGACGCAGGCGCGCGAGCGCGGCGCCACCATCATCCATGTCGACCCGCGCTTCACCCGCACGTCTGCGCTATCGGATATCTATGCGCCGATCCGGCCCGGCACCGACATCGCGTTTCTCGGCGGCATGATCCGCTACATCCTCGAGCACGATCTCTGGTGGCGCGAGTTCGTTATGCCCTATACGAACATGGCGTCGATCGTGACCGGCGAGTACGGCGATCCCGAGCAGCTGGATGGCGTCTTCTCCGGGTTCGACCCGCATAGCGGGTCCTACACAGCGGAGAGCTGGCAATACGAAGGCGAGCACGTCGCATCGCCGCTTGCCGAGCATCAGGCGCACGGAGATTCTGGGAGTACCGAAACAAAATTCGGCGCGACCCCGGAACGCTCAGAGCGGCCGGAAGACCCGACTCTGCGACACCCGAACTGCGTCTATCAGATACTCAAGCGGCACTACGATCGCTACACGCCGGAGATGGTCGAGCGAGTCACCGGCTGCCCACGGGAGCTGTTCATCCGGATTTGCGAGATCTACGCGGCTGCGTCGGGACGTGAGAAGACCGGCTCGATCTGCTACGCGGTCGGTTGGACCCATCATGAAACCGGCGTGCAGATCATCCGCGCGGCTTCGATGCTCCAGGGCTTGCTCGGCAATATCGGCCGCCCCGGCGGCGGCGTGATGGCTTTACGCGGCCATTGCAGCATACAGGGGAGCACGGATATCCCGACGCTCTACAACATGCTGCCGACCTATCTCCCGCAGCCCAACGCTTTCAAGGAGCACCGCACCCTCAAGGATCTGCTCGAGCACGAGACGCCGCTCACCGGATGGTGGCACAATTTCCCGAAGTACTTCGTGAGTTTGCTCAAGGCTTGGTACGGTGACAACGCCACCAGGGACAACGACTTCTGCTACGACTGCCTTCCCAAGATGACGGGCGATCACTCGCAACTGCCGATCACGCTCGCCACCGTCGACGGCGTCGTCAAAGGGACGTTTGTCTTCGGGCAAAACCCGGTGGTCGGTTCGGTGAACTCCGATCTGATCGAGCGCGGCCTCGCGCAGCTCGAGTGGCTCGTCGTCCGCGACAGCTTCGAAACCGAGACTGCGAGCTTCTGGAAAAAGGGCCGCTTGGTTCAACGGGGCGAGCTCAAACCCGGGGACATCGCGACAGAAATCTTCCTGCTCCCCGCCTGCGCACCCGCCGAGAAGGACGGCACGCTGACCACGACCGGCCGGCTCGTGCAATGGCACGACGTTGTCGTCGAGCCGACCGGCGACAACCGCTCGGACCTCTGGTTCATGGTGCATCTCGGCAACCGGCTGAAGGAGCTGTACGCGGACAGCACCGAGCCGCGCGACCGGCCGATCCAGCTGTTGACCTGGGATTACAGGCTGCGCGGCCCGCGCCGGGATCCCGACGCGCTGCAGGTGCTGCAGGAGATCAACGGCTTCACGTGGTCCGACAAGAAACTGCTCAGCAGCTACCAGGACCTGAAGGACGACGGCTCGACGGCGTGCGGCGGGTGGCTCTACACCGGCGTCACACCGTCTGCCGACCACAACCAAGCCAGCTCCCACAAGCCCGACGGTCCGGACGGCCCCGGCACGCATCTCGGCTGGGCGTTCACGTGGCCCTCGAACCGGCGCGAGATGTACAACCGCGCCTCCGCCGATCCGGACGGCAAGCCGTGGTCGGAACGAAAGCGCCTGGTCTGGTGGGACGAGGCCAAGGAAAGCTGGGGCGGCGACGACGTGCCGGATTTCGTCGCGACGATGCGCCCGGACTACCGCCCGGACTGGTCGAATGATCCGAAGGGTATGGACGCGCTCTCCGGCGCCGACCCGTTCATCATGCTGCCGCACGGGCGCCTGATGCTGTTCGTGCCGACCGGCCTGAAGGACGGACCGCTGCCGACGCATTACGAGCCGCTGGAAAGTCCGGTCCGTAACCCGCTGTACCGCCAGCAATCCAACCCGGCCACCAAGCGCTGGCCACGTCCTGGGAACGACTACCACGAGATCGCCGATCCGCGTTTCCCGTACGTCTTCACCACCTACAGGCTGACCGAGCTGCATTGCGGCGGACTCTCGACGCGCGCGATGCCGCACACGGCCGAGTTGCAGCCAGAGGCTTTTGTGGAGATCCCGCCCGAGCTCGCGAAGGAGAAGGGCGTCGGGCATCTTGACTGGGTCGTGCTCAGCACCTTGCGCGGCGAGATCGAGGTCAAGGCGATGCTGACCGACCGGCTGCGCCCACTGAGTATCGACGGACGGCGCGTGTATCAAATCGGCATGCCGTGGGTATTCGGCTGGGAAGGCTACGCACGGGGCGACATCGCCAACGTGCTGACCGCGATCTTCGGCGATGCCAACACGAGCATTCACTCGACGAAAGCGCTCACCTGCAATCTCCGCCCGGGACGCCTGCCACAGGCGGAAGGAGCGCCGCATGCCTGAGCCGCTCGATCCGGAACCCGCGATCGCGGCGCTCGACAGGTTGCTGGCCGACAAGCCCGACCAGATCACACACGACTTCTCGGCGACCACGCGAAAGCTGACCGCGTACCACGACGCGATGGTCCGGCGATTGCGGGAGGGTGCGCTTCCGCCCTCCGCGCAGGCGCAGCTTCAGCGGCTGAACGCTGTCATCAGCGTCGTCTACGCGTGCCACTATCCCCTCCGCGCGGCGCAGTGGGACGTGCTTGAGCAGGCGCGCGGGGAATTCCACGACCTCTCGGAGACGGTGTCGCGCTCGCTCCGCCACGCTGATTGACGGGCCGTCCTGACATCTCGCCCGAACCCGCGACGCTCGTCACGATAACAAACTTCGAGTTTTGTCACACCCCGTTTGCAATCGTCAATTACGGTCGGTATCGTTGCGGACCGGCGGGCGGTGCCCGCGCGAAACCGATCCGAGATGATGCAAGATCCGAGACGAGCGGCACGCGTTCTGATCGTCGATGACCAGCCAGTCAACCGGCAGATCTATAGCCAGGTTGTTGCGTCGGTCGGTGCTGATCTACGAATACATACATTCGACGCGGCGGAAGCGGCGCTCGACTTCCTCGCTGCAAACCGGGCTGACCTGCTCATCACCGACTACAAAATGCCTGGCATGGACGGGGCGGAGTTCACCCGACGGGTCCGCACGCTGCCCAATGGCGTGGATATCCCGATCATTGTCATCACCGTCTACGATGACACCCGCTTCCGGTTCGGCGCCCTTGAGGCCGGCGCCACCGACTTCCTGAAAAGCCCGGTGAGCCACCGGGAGTTCGGCTCGCGGGTGCGCAACCTCCTGCAGCTCCGGGAGCAGCAAAGCCTGATCAGGAATCGGGCGCAAGTCCTGGAGAACGATCTCCGCCAAAGCGAGCTCTCGCGCGAAGCGCTCGTGCGGGACAGCCGCGAGAACCTGCTTCAGGTGATCGACACCGTGCCCGCGATGATCAGCGCGACCGACCGCGCGGGGCGGTGCGTGTTCGTCAATGCCTACAAGGCCGAAAGCGCCGGGATCGACCCGCGCGTCCTCGGGCAGACGGAGATCGATTTCTTCGGACCCGAGCACGCGCGACACTGCCGCGAGCTGGATGCAGAGGTTTTCGCGACCGGACGCCCGATCACCGGCTATGAGGAGGAGATCGTGGACCGGCAGGGCTCGACCCGCGTGCTCCTGACCACGAAATCTCCGATCCGCGATCATGACGGCGCGGTGACGAGCGTGCTGACGACGTCACTGGACATCACCGAGCAAATGCGTGCGCGGTCGAAGATGCGGTTTCTTGCACTTCATGATCCGCTTACCGGACTACCGAACCGCGTGCTGTTCTTCGAGCGCGTGCAGCAAGCGCTTACCAAGTCGGTCTCCGGGGGTGCGCCGGTTGCCGTGCTCCTCCTCGACCTCGACCGCTTCAAGGCGATAAACGATTCGCTTGGGCATCCGCTCGGCGACCAGCTTCTCGTCGCCGTTGCCAAGCGCCTGCTCGGCTGCGTCAGGCCGGATGACGTCGTGGCGCGGCTGGGCGGCGACGAGTTCGCAATCCTGCAAGCGGACGTAAAGACGCCGGAGCACAGCGCCCGGCTCGCCGGCCGCCTGATAGAGCGCATTTCCTATCCGTTCAGCTTGGCCGGCCAGGACGTCAGCACGAGCGTCAGCATCGGCATCGCGACGAGCACGGACGACGGCGACACCGAAGAAGCGCTCCTGCGGAGCGCCGATCTTGCGATGTATAAAGCCAAGACCGAGGGCAGGAACCGCTTCCGTTTCTACGAGCATTCACTGCACGACAGTTTGACGTCGGCGCGAGCCACCGAAGCCGGTATCCGGACGGCCTTGGCGCTGGACCAATTCGTGCTTGCCTATCAGCCGCAGCTCGACTTGCGGACTCGCCGGATCGTTGCGGTCGAGGCGCTCCTTCGCTGGCGCCTCACCGACGGGACGATCCGCAACGCGTCCGACTTCCTGCCCCTCGCGGAGGAGATCGGCCTGATCTCACGGATCGGCGAGTGGGTTCTCCGCGACGCGTGTCGACAGGCCCACGCGTGGCGGACGTCAGGCCTGGAGCCGCTGCGGCTCGCGGTCAACGTCTCGCCGGTCCAGCTCAACCGGCAGGACTTCGGCGCCATCGTGCGCGGCGCGCTGGAATGGAGCGGACTCGATCCGTCCTCTCTCGAGATCGAGCTGACCGAGCGTGGCGCGGTCGACCAGCTTGACCGTGTATCCGCGACCTTGCTCGGCCTGCGGGATGCAGGCGTGCGGATCGCGCTCGACGATTTCGGCACAGGCTATTCCTCCCTTAGCCACCTCAAGCGCCTTCCCATCGATCGGCTGAAGATCGACGCGAGCTTCATCCGCAACCTCGAGCCTGGCAACGAGGACGCGGCGATCGTTCGGGGTATCATCGGACTTGCGCACGGATTGGAACTGAAGGTCACCGCGGAAGGAGTCGAAACAGCGGAGCAGCTTCTCCAGCTCGCAGACGAGGGATGCGATGAAGTGCAGGGCTTCTTCGTCGGACCGCCGCTGCCGCCGGATGGGCTGCTGGAATTGCTGGAACGGAGCCGTTCCGTGGAGTCGGTATCCCTAGCTTGAACACGCCGAAGCCCAGCTCAGCCGGCCCTCGACTCGCTCGCGGTCGCAGGCCACGTCGTCTCTTCTCGCCGGCGCTCACGCGTGCTTGGCGGCGCGCACGCAAGGTGCTTTCCGAGCGTGCCGACACCGAGCACGAGATGAGCCTCAATCGGGCGGCATTCCTCCTGCTGCTGTTCCTCTACGCGCTGTTCGTTCTCACGCCACATGCGCGCGTCTACGCGGTCACCCAGCTTGCGTTCGGCACCGTCGCAACCGGCGGGATCTTCGCGCACATTCTCTGGCATCCCGCGCCGAATCGCGGGCGTCGACTCTTCGCCATGATGTCCGACTTCGGGACGATCTGCTTTCAGATGCATGTAGGGGACTCGAGTGGCGCGCTCTTCTACCCGCTGCTGCTCTGGACGATCTTTGGCAACGGATTTCGCTTCGGTCTTCGCTCGCTCTTCGCGGCCACAGCGATCGGGGTTCTCGGTTTTGTCGCTGTCGTCCGTACGACCCCGTTCTGGCTCGACCACCACGCGCTAACCATCGGGCTCGGGCTCGGCGCAGTCATGCTGCCGTCCTACGCGGGGACGCTCATCCGCAAGCTGTCCATGGCACGGGCGCGCGCCGAGGAGGCGCGGCAAGCGGCCGAGGAGGCGAGCGCCGCCAAAAGCAACTTCCTCGCCAGCGTCAGCCACGAGCTGCGCACGCCGCTCAACGCCATAATCGGCATTGGCGGGCTGCTTCTGGAAACGCGACTGAGCAACGCACAATCCGAAGCGGCGCGCACGATCGACGCCGCCGCGAAATCGCTCCTCTCGATGATCGACGGGGTGCTCGACTTCTCTCGCATCGAGGCGGGCCGGATGCCGGTCAGCAAGGTGCGGTTCGACGTGGCGGAGCTGCTGTCGCACACGCGCCGCCTGTTTGCCGCGCAAGCGCGCGCCAAAGGAATATCGGTCGGTGTTCATGTCGCTCCCGGCACACCTCTGACCGTCGTCGGCGACCGGCGTCATCTCGGCGAGATCCTTTTCAATCTGGTCGGGAATGCCGTCAAATTCACCAGCCGGGGCGACGTCCTCGTCGCTGTAGAGGCACGCGGAGGCGAAGGCCAGATCTGCATGCTGCGCTTCGAAGTGGTCGACACCGGCATGGGCATCGCTCCCGAAGCTCAGGCTCACGTCTTCGAGCCGTTCATGCAGGCGGATGCGACGATCGTCGGCCAGTTCGGAGGTACGGGGCTCGGGCTGGCGCTCTGCCGTAAGCTCGTCGGGCTGCTCGGCGGCGAGATAGGGCTGGAGAGCAGAGTCGGCGAGGGCAGCACCTTCCGCTTCGACATCCCGGTCGAGCGGGTCGCGACGGCCGCAACGACCCTGCCTGGAACGGCGGTCGATATCACCGTAACCGACCGGGACATCGAGCAGCACATTCGCGCGTGCTGCCACGCTCTGGACGTTCCCTTGCTCGCGAATGGGGCACGCAAGCTGCCGTCGGGCACGGTCGTGCAGATCGCGGATAGCGGCTTCTGTATGATCCCGGCCACGTTCCCGCGCGTTCTGGTGCTCGACGGGAACGGCCCGGTCGGCGAAGCATTGCGCCATCGTTGCGATACGTGGGTTCCGGCTGCCGCGGCTCCCGCCGAGCTGGCCGCTGCCATCCGCATTGCGGTAGATCTCTCCGCCGCCCCCGTCAGTGCGGTCTCGAAACCGTCGCCACCCGCCGCAATCGGCGACCGACACCTGCACATTCTGGTTGCCGAGGACAACCGCACCAATCAGCTGGTGATCTGCAAGATCCTCGATCGCGCCGGGCACACCACGGTCGTCGTGGAGGACGGCGAAGCTGCGGTGGAAGCGCTGGACCAGACGGCATTCGATCTCGTCCTGATGGATGTGAACATGCCGGGGATGAGCGGGATCGAAGCGACCAAGCTTTATCGGTTCGGTGCGCTCGGCCGACCGCATTTGCCGATCCTCGCGCTCACAGCGGACGCCACGCCCGCGACCGCGACCGCCTGCGAGGAGGCAGGCATGGACGCGTGCATCACCAAGCCCATCGAACCGCGACGGCTGCTCGAGATCATCGCGGAATTCGGCAACCGTCCCGGCAACGCGCGCTCCGAGGACGGCGCGCGCCGGGCGAAACCGCCGCCGCGCCGGACCCGGCCGAACTTGCGACTCGTCACCTCGGTCGACCTCGACCCGAACGTTGCCGCAGATCTCGAGGCGCTCGGCGGCGCCGATTTCGTCTCGAACCTCTATGCCGAATTCGCCGTAGAACTCGACCGATTGCTCGGCAAGCTTCAGGACGCGATCGGCGCCCGCGATTTCCAGGAGTGGCGCGCGCAGATCCATGCAATTCGAAGCGCTGCGGTCAATGTCGGTGCAAAACGGCTGCTGGAGATCTGCACGCCCCTTGAGACCGGCAGCCACCTGGACTTCGGCACCGAGGGGCCAGAGCATCTCGCGTTGCTGCGTGTCGCAGCGGCTGATCTGAACGCGGAAATCGAGCGTCGTGGGGGAAGCCGGCGCGCCGCGCTGTAAGATGCGCATCCGCGACGCGACGGCAAATCACGGCTAGGCGGTCGACGTGCGCATCGCCTGAACCCATCTCACGACGGGACCCGCCCGCGCACGGCCCAGGCGGAGGCTGCGAAGCTCCGCGGACCGTCGGGCCTGCCGCACAGATAGGCGTTGCGCACCGCGGCCTCGACCCGCTGGCGCGTGTGATCAGGCAGGCTCGCGAGAAAGTCGCCGAGCGTTCCCTGGCCGGTCTGCAATGGCCGCCAGTAGTCGTCGAAATCGCTGAAATCCATGCGAATGGTCAGCAGCGTTTCGGTGATTCCGACGAAGCCCGCGGTCGCGAAGGCGCCATGCAGGTCGCCGGGCTGCGTCATTGGCCGGAACGCCGCTTTGGCGCGGCCCGCGGCGGCGGAGGGATCGATGGCGGCCGCGGTGTCCCAGATCATCCGCTGGTGCGGCATCCCGCCATACGTGTCCCACACCGCCGCCGCCGCGATGCCGCCGGGCCGCACCACACGGCGCATCTCGGCCACCGCGCGCGCCGCCCCGGCGATGAACTGCAGGACGAGGAGCGAGAGAGCGCGATCGAATCTGCCATCGGGAAAGGGCAGCGCAGTCGCGTCGGCCTGCCGCACCGTGACGCGTGGATCGACGTTCCGCTCGTTCACCGCAGCGACGAACTGCGCCTCATAATCGATGGCCTCGATCTCGCCGATGTCGGTGTTGGCCGCGAGCGCGAAGGTGAGGCTGCCGGTGCCGCAACCCACGTCGAGGATGCGCTCGCCTGCGGCGAGGCCGGCGAACGCGATCAGCTGGGGCGCGAGACGGCGGCTCCAACGGCCCATCTGCGAGTCATAGGCGGCGGCGCCGCGATTGATGAAGGTCGAGGGCATGGTTCCTCCGCTTGCCTTCCGCTGGACACGTGGCGCCATATAGCTCGGCTTGACAGCGCAATTCTCCCGTCCGTACCGTCCCGCGACTTTTTCTCGGGAGAACAAGAAGATGGGCGGGAAACGGATCGCGCTGGCACTCGCCGCTGCGGTGGCGTGGGTGCTCGGCACGCACGCGGCATCGGCCGGCGATATCACCTTCTGGACCTGGCGTCAGGAGGACAAAGCGGCCTACACCGAGCTGTTCTCCGACTTCACCAAACAACATCCCGATATCCACGTCTCGTTCGAGGCATTCCCGTCGGACAACTACAACACGATCGTCTCGACAGCGCTCGCCGGCGGCAAGGGGCCGGACGTCATCCACACGCGCGCCTATGGCGGTCTCGAGCAGTTCGCCAAGTCGGGCTACCTCGTGGCACTCGACGAGAAGACCGTGCCGGAGCTCGGCAATCTTCCGCCGGACGCGATTGCATCGGAAACGCTCCGCAGCGACGGCAAGGTCTACTCGCTGTCGTTCGCAGTGCAGACGCTCGGCCTGCTGATCAACAAGGACGTGTTCGCGCGTGCGGGTGTGACCGAGCCAGCGACGTGGCCGGCGTCGTGGGATGAGTTCCTCGCCGCCTGCAAGCAGCTCAAGGACAAGGGCGTCATCCCGATCGCGAACGGCACCGCGACGGCGTGGATGGACGAGGTGTTCACTTCGATCTTCACCAACCCGTTCCTCGGCCCGCAATTCGTCGCCGATTTGACTTCGGGCAAGACCACGTTCGAGGACCCGCGTTACACCGGTGCGCTCGCGAAATTGCTCGAGCTGCGCGATTACATGCCGCCGGGCTTCACCGGCATCGATTATCCGACCGGGCAGCAGCTTTTCCTGTCGGGGCGCGCGGCGATGTTCGTTGGCGGGAGCTTCGAGATCGCAAACTTCCGAAAGCAGAACCCGAAGATCAACATGGACTTCGTCGCGCCGCCCGCGCCGAAAGCGGGCGATCCGCGCTATGTATCGAAATATTATGACGGCGGCTACGCCGTGAATTCGAAGGCGCACGACCCGGCAGACGCGATGACGCTGGTGCGGTGGATGGGCACCAAGCAGTTCGGCGACAAGTTCTCCGCCCTGCTCGGCAATATCTCGCCGATCAAGGGTGTCGTGATCGAGGATCCGCTGCTCGCGAAGGTGCAGAAGCTCGACGAAACGTCGATGCCGTATCTGATGGCAGTGTATTTCCGCTACGAGAGCCCAACCGGCTCGGAACTGCTCCAGCCGGCGGTCCAGAAGATGATGGCGGGCAGCGAGACGCCCGAGCAGGTCGGCAAGGATCTGACGACCGGCATCGCGCGCTACTACAAGCCGTTCCAGAAATAGTGCCGTGAACCTCCCTCTCCCTTCGCGGGAGAGGACCGGGGCGAAGG
The DNA here is from genome assembly GCA_036265085.1 of Acetobacteraceae bacterium. Lineage (GTDB taxonomy): Bacteria > Pseudomonadota > Alphaproteobacteria > Acetobacterales > Acetobacteraceae > DATAPS01. The sequence continues at coordinate 12,483 of DATAPS010000189.1, forward strand.
GGAGAAGCCGCGGCCTCTCACCGGCGTCCCTTCCTTCCTCAACGTTCCCCCGGAAAGGGCGGACCCTTTCACGCGCACGCCGAGCCGCGTGGATCGGCCTTCTGCTCGCGCCCGGCGTGCTCACGATGCTCGTGTTCGTCGTCTGGCCGATGCTGTCGGCGTTCCTCTACTCGTTCGAGAAGTTCAACGGCCTTGCCTTCGGCGGCTATGTCGGGCTGCGGAATTTCCGCGAGGTCCTGTTCGAGCCGCCGTTCAGCGCATGGACGTCGCGCGCCTTCCAGCACAACATGACCGTCTTCGCCAGCCTGATGATCGTGCAGAACGGTCTCGCCTATCTCATCGCATTCGCGCTGCTGAAGGCGCTGCCAGGACATCGCGTGCACCAGGTGATCGTGTTCCTCCCGGTCGTGCTCAGCGCGGTGATCGTCGGGTTCCTCTGGAAGCTGTTCCTCAACCCCCTTTTCGGGTTGGTCAATCAAGCGCTGATGTTCGCGGGCCTGGCGCCGCACGCTTGGCTCGGCGATCCGAGCACCGCGCTGCCGAGCCTGATCGGCGTGAACACCTGGCACTTTCTCGGCTTCGCGACTTTGATCTTCCTCGCCGGAATGCAGCGGATCTCGCGCGAAACGATGGAAGCCGCGCGGCTCGACGGGGCGGACGATCGCACGCTGCTGACGCGGATCGTGTGGCCGCTGGTCGCGCCGAGCACCACGATCATCGTGATCCTGACCTTCATCGGCAGCTTCAACTGGTTCGAGCTGCCGTATGTGATGGCGGGCGCGGACGGCTCGCCCGGCGGCGCCACCGACGTCCTCGGCCTCTATTTCTACCGCACCGCGTTCGGCAGCACGGGGTCGGGGCTGCAGGATTTCGGGCACGGCAGCGCGCTCGCCGTGCTGATGTTCATTTTCCTGGCGGCGGTGTCCTCCTTCGCGCTTCGCACGCTGCGGCGACGCGAGATCGAGGTCTGAGGTGCGGGGCGAGCCGATCAAGCACGGCGCCATCCAGGCGCTGCTGGTCCTCAACGCCTGCGTCATGCTGTACCCGCTGATCGTCATGGCGATGTCGGCGTTCAAGACGAGCGCGGAGATCTTCACCTCGCCCTTCGCGCTCCCGGAGAGCTTCGCCCTCGACAACGCCGCGCGTGTCTGGCGAGAGACCAGCTTCCCGCTCTATCTCGGCAACTCCGCTATCGTGACGGCAGGCGCGGTCGCGCTGATCCTCGCATTCGGGACGATGGCGGCCTATGCGATCGCGCGCTACCCGTTTCGCGGTAGCGCTGCGGTCTTTCTGTTCTTCCTGGCCGGGCTGATGGTGCCGTTGAAGCTCGCGGTCATCCCGCTGTTCCTCCAGCTCGACGCGATCGGGCTGATCGACACGCGCCTCGGCCTGATCATGGTCTATGTCGCGATGGGGCTGCCCTCCGCGGTGTTCATCATGACCGGCTTCCTGCGCGCACTACCTGGCGAGCTCGAGCAGTCCGCGCGCATCGACGGCGCGAGCGAGGCGCGCATCATGCTCTCGATCATGCTGCCGCTGGCGCGTCCGGCGATGGTGATCGCGGGCATCCAGAACGCGGTGCCGATCTGGAACGATTTCTTTTTCCCGCTGGTCTTCATCACCACCGACCGGCTCAAGACGCTGCCGCAGGGCCTGGCCGTATTCATGGGCGAATTCAACACCGATTGGGGTGTACTTTTCGCCGGCCTGACGCTCGCAGCGTTGCCGATCACGCTCGCGTATGTCGTACTCTCGCGGCAGTTCATCGCCGGGATGACGCAGGGCGCGCTCAAGTGAAGCGGCGGAGGGCGCTGATGGTCACGCCCCCGCACGAGGCGATTACGGGTAATAGGACGGCGGCGGCGGTGGCGGCGGGGCGTAGTAGCCGGGCGGCGGCGGCGGAGTGGGCGTCGTCGCCGCGCCCGCGACCGCGCCGAGCGCACCGCCGCTGAGCGCGCCGATCGCAGCACCCCTGCCGCCCCCGGCGATCCCGCCGATCGCCGCACCGGCGCCAGCGCCGAGCAGGCCGCCGCCGACCGCGCGCTGGCCGGGATCGTACGGATTGGTGCAGCCCGCCACCGCGCCGCAGATCGCGACCGCGGCGATGATCCGCGTTGCATGCTTCCTCATCTTCAGTGCTCCTTTCGGGTCGAACCCGGTTCCGGACCGGCTCGACCACAGCAGTTTAAAAGCGCCGGCCGTTCCTGAGTTGCACCCCGATCCTGGCGGCTCCGGGGCATCTTTGCGGCGGCTATCGGACCAGTATGTAGTGCATCGTGAAGTAGATCGTCGCCGAATCGTCAGGGTCCGTCGGTGGGAACGGCGGCAGATGCTGTGCTCTGAACAGTGCCTGTAGCGCCGCGTCCAGGAACACGGAGCCGGAGCGCTCGGTCAGATCCACGCTCTGCACGGCGCCGCTGCGGCGGAGCACGACGCGCACCTGGGCCGTGCCGTCCTCGCCCTTCATCGCCGCTTCTTCGGGGTAGAATTTGTGCGCGTCCACCCAGGCATGCAGCAGGCTCGCCCACTCCGGCCCGAGATCGTCGCCCGCCAGGTCGCCCCGCGTATCGGCGCCGCCGTAGGAGCGGCGGCCCGGGTCGACCGGGCCTGCACGCTCGCGGTCGGGTGCATGGCCGATGCCGCTGCCGAGATGGGAGAGGGCGTTGCCGAAGGCCAGACTCATCGGCAGCGGGAAGCCGCTATGCGGATCGACCCGCTCGCCGGGGGCGGCAAACTCCCGGGGCCGGGCCGGTGCGGCG
>DATAPS010000190.1:0-1731 GCA_036265085.1 Acetobacteraceae bacterium
TATCGGTGCCGGGGGCCCTCTTCTATCTCGGCGACGGCCATGCCTGCCAGGGCGACGGCGAGATCGTCGGCACCGGCATCGAGACCTCATTCGAGATGGAGGTGAGATTCCGTGTGCTGAAGCGGACGATCAACTGGCCGCGCGGCGAGACCGCCGCGGATATTTTCACCGTCGGCAATGCCCGACCGCTTGATCAGGCGCTGCAGCACGCCACGACCGAGATGTCGCGATGGCTCGGCGAGGACTACGGACTGGACGCACGGGCCGCCAGCCATCTGATGGGCCAGGTCGTCCGTTACGACGTCGGCAACGTCTTCAACCCCGCCTTCACGGTCGCCTGCCGGATCGCCAAGCACTGGCTGACGAAGCCGTAGGTCCGCGTCGGCGCGCTACCTGCCGTTCTGCTTTCGCCAGGCGTCGAAGGCTTCGAGATTGGACTCGTCGGTCGGCGGGTACAGGCCGAGCGTCTTCTGACCGCCACGCACGCGTTCGATGACGAAGTCCTCGAACGCCGTCATTTCCACGGCTTCGTCTGCGATCTCGTCCGCGAGTTCCGCCGGCACGATGATGACGCCGTCGAGGTCGCCCACCACGACATCGCCGGGAAAGACCGGCGCGTCGCCGCAGCCGATCGGAACGTTGATGTCGATCGCCTGGTGCAGCGTAATGTTGGTCGGCGCCGACGGACGCTGATGGTACGACGGGATATCCAGCATCGCGATCTCCGCGGAATCGCGGAACCCGCCGTCGGTGACCACGCCGGCCACGCCGCGCAGCATCAGCCGTGTCACCAGGATGCCGCCCGCCGATGCCGCGCGGGCGTCCTTGCGGCTGTCCATCACCAGCACCGCGCCCGGCGGACATTCCTCCACCGCCTTGCGCTGCGGATGGCTGTGATTGCGGAAGACCGTCATCGGATTGAGGTCTTCGCGCGCGGGAATATAGCGGAGCGTATAGGCCTCTCCGACCATGCTGCCGCCCTTCGGCGCGCCGAGCGGCCGCACGTCCTGCACCATCTGGTTGCGAAAACCGCGCTTAAAAAGCGCAGTCGAGAGCGTCGCGGTGCTGACGCCCTTGAGCTTGTCGCGTGTTGCCGTGCTCAACTTTCCCATCTGTCGCGTCCCTTCCGCATCAGTAGATGGCGGGTTCACTCACCGGCGCGCCGAATTCCGTGCCGAGGAAGTCGAAGTCGCAGCCTTCGTTGGCCTGTTGGATGTGCTGCGTGAACATGAAGCCGTAGCCACGCTCGAAGCGCTTCGGGGGCGGCGTCCACGCGGCGCGGCGGCGCGCGAGTTCTTCCTCGCTCACCTCCATGCGGATGCTGCGCGCCGGCACGTCGATGCTGACGATGTCGCCGGTGCGCAGCAACGCGAGCGGCCCGCCGACGTAGCTCTCCGGCGCGACATGCAGCACGCAGGCGCCGTAGCTGGTGCCGCTCATCCGCGCGTCGGACAGGCGCAGCATGTCGCGATGGCCTGCCTTCAGCAGCTTCTTCGGCATCGGCAGCATGCCCCATTCCGGCATGCCCGGACCGCCCTGCGGGCCGGCGTTGCGCAGCACCAGCACGTGGTCGGCGGTCACGGCGAGGGTCTCGTCGTCGACCGCCTTCTTCAGCGCGGGATAGTCGTCGAACACCAGGGCCGGCCCTGAATGCCTGAGGAAACGCTGGTCCATCGCCGCGGGCTTGATGACGCAGCCGTCGGGCGCGAGGTTGCCCTTCAGCACCGCGAG
>DATAPS010000191.1:0-16204 GCA_036265085.1 Acetobacteraceae bacterium
AACCCGATCCCGATCCTGATCCCGTGTCACCGGGTGATTGCGCGCAATGGGCTTGGGGGTTACTCCGGCGGCGACGGCGTCGTGACGAAGCGGTATCTGCTTGCCTTGGAAGCGCGGATTTACGGCGGCGCACCGCTTCTCGACCGGGCCGGCACATGAGTCGTCGGCCGCACCAACGAACCAATGGACAGAAACGATATGACGAAGGCGATCCGCGTCCATCAGCCCGGCGGCCCGGAGGTGATGCGCTGGGATGACATTCCGACGCCGGAGCCCGCCGCGGGCGAGGTCCTGATCCGTCACGCGGCCGTCGGCGTGAATTACATCGACATCTACTTCCGGACCGGTCTCTATAAAACGAACGTGCCCGTCACGCTCGGCATGGAAGCGGCCGGTACCATTGTTGCCGTCGGCGAAGGCGTCACCAGCCTCCGGCCGGGCGATCGCGTCGCCTACGCCGGCGGACCGCTCGGCGCTTATGCCACCGAACGGGTCATCGCCGCCGAACGCCTCGTAAAGCTGCCGGACGGGATCGACTTCAAGACGGCGGCGGCGATGATGCTCCAGGGCATGACGGCGCAATACCTGCTCCGCCGCACCTATCGCGTGAAACCGGGCGAGACGATCGTCGTGCATGCCGCCGCTGGCGGGGTCGGGTTGATCATGTGCCAATGGGCGAAGCATCTGGGCGCGACCGTCGTCGGGATCGTCTCGACGGAAGAGAAGGCCGAACTGGCGCGCGCGCATGGCGCGGCGCATGTGATTGTCGGGCATGCGAACCTGCCGGCCCGGATCAAGCAGATCACCGGCGGCGCGATGGTTCCGGTGGTCTATGACAGCGTCGGGAAGGACACATTCACGGCCAGCCTCGATTCGCTTGCCCCGCTCGGCCTCATGGTCAGCTTCGGCAGCGCATCCGGCCCGGTTCCGCCGGTCGATCTGGGCGTGTTGAGCGCCAAAGGAAGCCTCTACCTGACGCGCCCGACACTCGCTACCTACACCACGAAGCGCGCAGATCTCGAACATGTCTGCCAAGAACTGTTCGATGTCGTCCAGAGCGGCGCCGTGCGCATCCTCGTCAACCAGACTTTTCCGCTGAAGGACGCCGCCGAAGCGCATCGCGCGCTCGAGGCGCGGCGCACCACTGGAAGCACCATCCTGCTGCCGTAAGCCTGCACCGGTAAACAAACTCTTTGCGCTCCGCGCGCCGGGCGCGACACTCCGCTCATGTCCGAACGCGCCGCCGCGCTCCCCTCCGCCAGCTCCCGCACCAACAGCTCCCGTAAGACCCGCATCGCCGCGTTGATCGTCGCCTGCGCGCTGTTCATGCAGAATCTCGACAGCACGGTGATCTCGACGGCCTTGCCGACGATGGCGAAGGCATTCGGCGCCGATCCGGTTCACATGAACGTGGCCCTGACCTCCTATCTGCTCAGCTTGGCGGTATTCATCCCGACCAGCGGGTGGATGGCCGATCGATTCGGGGCAAGAACGGTGTTCCGCGCCGCGATCGTCATCTTCACGCTCGGCTCCATTCTGTGCGGTCGGGCCGATTCGCTCGCCTTCCTCGTGATATCGCGCATCGTGCAAGGGATCGGCGGCGCCATGATGGTGCCGGTCGGACGGCTCGTCCTGGTCCGGACAGCTCCGAAGAACGAGCTCGTCGCCGCGATGGCGTGGCTCTCCATGCCCGCGCTGATCGGCCCCGTGGTCGGCCCGCCGCTCGGCGGCTTCATCGTCACCTATTTCTCCTGGCGGCTGATCTTCGACATCAACATCCCGATCGGCATCCTGGGCGTGATCCTGGTGACGCTTTTCATCGAGGACGTGCGCGAGCCCGGGCATTCCCGGCTCGACTTCGTCGGTCTCGCCTTTTGCGGCGTCGCCCTCGCCGCGACGATGTTCGGCCTGGAGACGATCGGCCGTGGCATCGTCGCGACCAGCACGACGGCCGCATTGCTGGCGGTGGGCGTTACGGCGGGTGCCGGCTACTTCTTCCATAGCCGGAACCATCCGGCACCGCTCCTTGATCTCGGGCTGCTGATGATCCCGACATTCAGGGTGTCCGTGCTCGCCGGATCGCTGTTTCGCATCGGCATCGGCGCGATTCCGTATCTGCTCCCGCTGATGCTGCAGGTCGGCTTCGGCCTGACGCCGGTGCAAAGCGGGACGATCACCTTCGTCAGCTCCGCCGGCGCGATCATCATGAAACCGGCGGCCATGGGCACGCTGCGCCGCTTCGGCTTCCGCAACACGCTATTCTACAATGGCGTGATCTCGGCACTCCTGCTTGCCGCCTGCGCGGCGTTCCGGCCTTCCTGGCCGGTCTTCGGGATCTACGCCGTTCTGCTGTTCGGCGGATTTCTGCGGTCGCTGCAATTCACCGCTTACAACGCGATCGCCTACGCCGACATCCCGCGCCAGCGCATAAGCGGCGCCACCAGCCTGTACAGCACGATCCAACAGCTCTCCATCACGCTGGGAATCTCCGCCGGCGCAGCAGCGCTTCAGATCTCTATGGCGCTCGGCGGGGTCAGCCGCCCGACCCTCCTCGACTTTTCGATCGGCTTCCTCGTGGTCGGCCTCATCTCGCTCCTCGGCGCTCCGGCCTCTCTGATGATGCCAGCGCTGGCAGGGGCGGAACTGAGTGGCCACCCGCATCGGGCGCGTGCCGGCGAGCATTCCTGACTGCCTCGGCGTAGAGTGTCGTCCCCGATTGGGGGGCGGCATGTGTGCCGTTATGCCTGTCCGGGAATAGCTCTTCCCCGCGTGCGGAGGTTCGGATGGTTCGCCTTCTCGTCGCACTGCTCGTGGCGCTCGCCGTCTGCGCGGGCCCGGCCTTCGCGCTTGATGTGGTCGATGCAACCGGCCGGACGGTCTCAGTGCCGGACAAGGTGCTCCGCGTATTGCCGGCGGGACCGCCGGCCGCGGTTCTGCTCGCGGCGCTCGCGCCCGATCTGATGGTGGGCTGGCCGCGCCAGCTCTCCGTGGAAGCGGCCGAGCACCTGCCCGCTCCCGTCGCGCACCTGCCGGAGCTGCCGGTGTTGACCGGGCCTCGCGACGTGACCGCAGAAATCGCTGCGCTGCACCCGGATCTCATTGTCGATTACGGCAGCGTCGAGCCGCGCTACCGGGAGATCGCCGAGAACACCGAGAGACAGACCGGCATCCCGACGCTCCTGCTCGACGGACGGCTCGCCTACACCCCGCTCGTCCTCCGCGTTCTCGGCCGCGCCCTGCACCGTGAGGCGCGCGGCGAGGAGCTCGCCCACATCGCGGAAGGCATCCTCGCCAGCGTCCGCCCGGGCACCACCCGCATTCGCGCCGTCTATGTTCGCGGCGCAGACGGTGCGCAGGCGATCGTGCCCGGTGGCATCAACAGCGAGACCCTGGAATTCCTCGGCTGGAAGCTGCTCGCCCCCCCGCCCCAGCCCGGAGAGTCGCCGCACGCAAGCTTCCGTGCCGTGTCTCCCGACGACATTGCGGCACTCGATCCGGATATCCTGCTGTTCGGCGATCCGGGCATGCGCACGCGGGTCGCGCAATCGGAAGCGTGGCAGAAGGTCCGCGCTCTGCGTGAGGGTCATGCCTGGATCGCGCCCGCCGCCCCGTTCGGCTGGATCGAGGAGCCGCCCTCGCTGAACCGGCTGCTCGGCCTCGCCTGGCTGGCGGACGGCGCACCGCATCCCGGCATCGTCCCGCTCGCCGCCGTGTTCGACGCCGCCGTCTACGGCCGGACGCCCACGCCGGCCCAGATCGAGTCGTTGCGCGCATCGCTGCTCCCGATTGCGCCCTGAGGAGATTGCCTCTCGGGCGCATTGCGCCGATTGTTCACCCATGACCACGACCGAAACCGGCGGGATCGACTGCGACATCCATCCCGCCGTCCCGTCGCTCAAGTCTCTGCTGCCCTACCTGCCGCGCCACTGGGCCGACCTGCTTGTGCAGCGCGGCATGCACGAGCTGGACTCGGCGGCTTACCCGATCAACTCGCCGCTTACCGCCCGGCCCGACTGGCGCCCGGACGCCGGCAAGCCCGGCGCCGATCTCGCCCGGCTGCGGGAAGACGCGCTCGACCCGTTCGGCACCCGGATTGCGATCTGCAACTGCCTTTACGGTGTGCAGCTCCTGTTCAGCGAGGACATGGCCGCCGCCTACGCCCGCGCGGTCAATGACTGGGTGCGCGCCGAATGGCTCGATCGCGAACCCAGGCTGCGCGCTTCCATCGTGGTCCCGCCGCAAAACCCCCATCTCGCCGCCGAGGAGATCGAGCGCTGCGCCGCCGACCCGCGCTTCGTCCAGGTGCTGATGCTGGTGATGGACGAGATGCCACTGGGGCGGCGCCATTACTGGCCGATCTACGAGACCGCCGCGCGCCTCGGCCTTCCCGTCGGCATCCATGCCGGGAGCGCCTACCGCCACCCGGTCACCACGGTCGGCTGGCCGACGTACTACACCGAGGATTACGCCGCGCAGGCGACCGCGTTCCAGAGCCAGCTCATGAGCCTGATCTGCGAAGGCGTGTTCAACAAGTTCCCCGATCTAACGGTCGTCCTGCTCGAGTCCGGCGTGACCTGGCTCCCCGCGCATATGTGGCGCCTCAGCAAATACTGGCGTGGCCTGCGCATGGAGATCCCCTGGGTCGACCGCTCGCCGTTCGACATCGTGCGCAGCAACGTCCGCCTCAGCCTCCAACCCTTCGACGGGCCGCCCGATGCCGCGCAGCTCGAGCGGATCTTCGAGCATTTGCAGTCCGACGAGTTGCTGCTGTTCTCGACCGACTATCCACACTGGCAATTCGACGGGCTCGACGCGATTCCACCTGGATTGCCGTCCGGTCTCGCGCGCAAGATCATGATCGACAATCCGCTGCGGACCTACACGCGCCTGAAGGAGACGGTCACATGAACGTTCAAGTTCGCGACACCAGAACCACCCGCAGTGAGGCCGCCTCCCGCCTCGCGATCGCCGACTGCGATATCCATCCCGCGCACAAATCCAAACGCGACCTCGATCCCTATCTCGAGCAACGGTGGATCGACGAGCTGCGCACCTTCGGACCGCGCCGCCGCGTCGGCGTGCAGTCCGGTCCCGCCTACCCCAAGAGCCAGCCCAATGCCGCCCGCCGGGATGCCTTTCCCGAGGACGGGAACGCCCCGGGCAGTGATCTCGACTTCATGCGCCGGCAGCTCCTCGACCCGTACAACATCCAGCTCGGCGTGCTCAACGCGACCGGCGAGAACGGCCAGCACTTCCAGAACCGCGACCTTGGCAACGCCCATTGCCGCGCGACCAACCATTGGCAGATCGAGACATTCACGAAGAACGAGCCCCGGCTGAAAGCCTCCCTCGTCGTCCCGTACGAGGACACGCAGGCGGGCGTCGCCGAGATCGAGCATTGGGCCGGCGACCCGAATTTCGTGCAGATCATCCTGCAGAGCCGTTCCGCCGATCCGCTCGGCAACCGGCGCTACTGGCCGATCTACGAAGCCGCCGCCGCGGCGGGCCTGCCCGTGGGCGTCCACGCCTTCGGCTTCGGGGGCCATCCGCCGACCGGCAGCGGCTGGGCGAGCTACTACATCGAGGACATGGTCGGGCACGCGCAATCCTGCCAAGGCCTGCTCATCAGCATGCTCATGGAGGGTGTGTTCGAGCGCATCCCGAAGATGAAGCTCGTGCTGATCGAGGCCGGCTTCGGCTGGTTGCCGCCGCTCGCCTGGCGGCTCGACAAACTGTGGAAGCGGTTGCGCGCCGAGACGCCGCACCTCAAGCGCCTGCCGTCGGAATACATCCGCGACCATGTCTGGCTCACCACCCAACCGATGGAGGAGCCGGAGCCGCGCGAGCACGTGCTCGACACGTTCGACTGGGTCGGCTGGGACCGGATGCTGTTCGCGACCGACTATCCGCACTGGGATTTCGACGATCCCGATCAGGCCTTGCAAGTCCGCGTCGACGAACCCCGCCGCCGCGCCTTCTTCTATGGCAACGCCGCCGCGCTGTACGGTGTCGCCGCCGTCGCATGAGCAAGCACGTCGTCGCGAGCGTCGCGGAAGTTCCCCCGGGCTCGCGCAAGCTGGTGAACGTCAAGGGCCGGCCGATCGCGATCTTCAACATCGACGGCGCGTACTACGGACTTCTCAACCGCTGCCCGCACCAGGGCGGAAGCCTCGTGCATGGCGTGCTGACCGGTCTCGTCGAATCGGACGAGCCCGGGAAGTATTGCTATTCGCGCGAGGGTGAAATTCTGCGCTGTCCCTGGCACGGCTGGGAATTCGACGTGAAGACCGGGCAATCCTACTGCGAACCTGACAAGATCAAGGTCAAGAACTATCCCGTCGAGGTCTCGCCGGGGCGCCGGGTCGTCGAGGGGCCATACATCGCCGAAACCGTCCCGGTGACGGTCGAGGAGGAGTACGTGGTGGTCGAAGCCTGATGCAGCGCGCGACGGCGGACGAACCCAAGTCCGCCTTCGACTACGTCATCGTCGGCGGCGGTTCGGCCGGTTCCGCTCTCGCCAACCGCCTCACCGAGGACCCGCGCATCCGCGTGCTCCTTCTCGAGGCGGGGCGCGCCGACCATTTCTACACGCGCTTCCCGATCAGCTTCGGCCTGCTGATCGATCATCCCACGGCGAATTGGCGTTTCCGTTCTGATCCCGAGCCGGGTACCAACAACCGGGAAATCCCCGTCCCGCGCGGCAAGCTGCTCGGCGGGTCGAGCGCGATCAACGGCCTCGTCTACGTGCGCGGACAGCCGCTCGATTACGACACCTGGGCGCAGATGGGATGCCGCGGCTGGAGCTGGGACGATGTCGCGCCGATGTTCCGCCGGATGGAGGATTTCGAGCGCGGCGCGGACGGCGTGCGCGGCGCCGGCGGTCCCCTGCACGTCTCCGAGGTGCCGGACCAGAGTCCGCTCTACGACGCGCTGTTCGCGGCCGCCCAGTCCGTCGGATACGCACGCAACCCCGACTACAACGGCGCGCGCCAGGAAGGCATCGTCAAGACGCAGACGACGATCCGTCGCGGCCGCCGGATGAGCGCCGCGTATTGCTACCTGCGCCCAGCGATGCGCCGCCCGAACCTGCGCGTGGTGACCGAAGCGACGACCCATCGTGTCATCCTCGAGGGCAAGCGTTGCGTCGGCGTGGAGTACGAAGCGGGCGGCGCTCTGCTTCAGGCGCGCGCCGGCCGCGAGGTCATCCTTGCCGCCGGCGCGATCGGATCGCCCCAGATCCTGGAGCTGTCGGGGATCGGCCGGCCCGACGTACTCGCGCGCTGCGGCATCCCGGTGCGGCACGAACTCCCGGCGGTCGGCGAGAATTTTCGCGACCACCTCAACGCCCGCATCCAGTGGCGCGTCAAAGTGCCCGCGGTCAGCTTCAACAATCGCGCGCGCGGTCTGCGCATCGTCGGCGAGGTCGCGAAGTATGCGATGACGCGCCAGGGTTTCCTCGCGCTGCCGTCCGCCCCGCTTCTCGCCTTTTTGCGGACCCGGCCGGAGCTCGAGGATCCCGACATCCAGCTCCACATCGTCCCCTACGCCATCAAGTCCGCGCGGCGGGAGCTGCACGATTTTCCGGGGATGACGGTCGCCTGCTATCAGCTCCGCCCGGAGAGCCTCGGCTCGATCCACATCCGCGCGCCCGACTCGCGCGCGCAACCGGCCATCCGCTTCAACTTCCTCGCCGACCCGATCGATCAGCGCACCGTCCTCGACGGGTTTCGCATCGTGCGCCGCATCGTCGGCGCGCCACCGATGGACCGCTTCCGCGGCGAGGAGTTCTCGCCCGGCGCCGATATCGAGACCGACGACGAAATCCTCGGCTGGATCCGCGCGAACTCGCAAACCGCCTATCACCCGATCGGCACCTGCCGCATGGGGCCTGGCCCGAACGCAGTGGTCGATGAGCGGCTGCGGGTGCATGGGCTGGAGGGCTTGCGCATCGCCGACGCCTCGATCTTCCCGACAATGCCCTCGGGAAATACGAACGCGCCGGCGATCATGGTGGGTGAGAAGGCGGCCGACCTGATGCGCGAAACCGCGTAGCGGATTTCGATCCGCCATCTTCGTCAGCGGCAAAACGGCGGATCGAAAACCGCCCTACGCCGCCTCATCCCATTTCGGCCCGGCCGCCGGGTTGACGATCCGCCGGCTCTTCGGCAGCGCCGCGATTGCCGCGCGATCCTCGCCGTCCAGCACGATCTTCTGCGCGTCCCAGTTCTCCTGCTGGTTCGCCGCCCGGCTCGCCTTCGGGATTGCCGCGACACCGTCCTGATCGAGCAGCCATTTCAGCGCAATCTGCGCCGGCGTCGCGCCGTGCTTGCGCGCGATCCGCGCCAGCGCCTCGACCTCACCGAGATTGCCGCGCGCCAGCGGGCAATACGCCGTCACCGCGATGCCGTGTGCGCGCGCGTAGGCGAGCACCTTCGTCTGATCGAGCATGACGTGATACTCGACCTGATTGCACACGATCGGCGCCCGCGCCTCCTCGATGCAGCGCCGCATCAGCGCCACCGGGAAGTTCGAGACGCCGATATGCTTCGCGAGCCCGCCGGCCTGCAGCCGCATCAGCGACTCCATCGCGCGCTGCACGTCCATTCCCGCCGCCGGCCAATGGATGAGATAGAGATCGACGTAATCGAGCCGTAGCTTCCGCAGGCTCTCCTCCGCCACGCGCCGCATCGCGTCCGGTGCGAGAAACTCCCGCGACACTTTGGTCGTGACGTGGATGTCCGCCCGCTTCACGTCGGTCTGCGCCAGCGCCGCGCCGATCTCGGCCTCGTTGCCGTACATCTGCGCCGTGTCGATATGCCGGTATCCGATCGCCAGCGCGCGCAGCACCGCGTCGGTGCAACCCGACCCGCTCATCGGCCACGTGCCGAGCCCCAGCTTGGGCATGTGGAGTCCGCTAGTCGTGATGCGATCCAACCTTCACCTCCGATAGTGGACGGCCCCCGCCGCCGAGGACACCACGGTACCATGTAGATACGTGGCTCTGCCTGATAGGATTGGATACGGATCCACAGCAGACTGGTCATTACTTACAGGAATAGTAAGTTCGGTCGAGGGCCCGTCGACCGTGACAGTGAGGTTTGAATGCCCCAGCCGCCCCGGCCGCCCGCGCGTTCCCTATTTGGATCGCTGGTGCTGATTGCCGTCATCATCGGTGCCGCGGCGGGTGCCTTCGCCTACACGGCGGGATGGTTCTCGCCCCAGCGCCTCACGCCAGACAAGATGGTGGATGCGTTCACAGAACCCACTGGCGAGCCGCTCGGTCATCGCCGGAACCATGCCAAGGGCATCTGCTTCACCGGCATGTTCGAAGCGAATGGGGCCGGGTCCGCGCTCTCAGAGGCTCAGGTTTTCACCCGCGGCCAGTATCCGGTCATCGGGCGCTTCAACCTCGGCACCGCTGATCCGAACGCGCCGGATGCGACGGTCCGAGTGCGCGGCCTGGGACTGCGGATCTCAACGCCGAGCGGGCAGGAATGGCGCACGGCCATGATCGACGCGCCAGTCTTTGCGGTCTCGACGCCGCAAGCCTTCTACGAGCTGCTGCTCGCCTCGGCGAGCAAAGACCCGAACGCGATGAAAACGTTTGCCGGCGCGCATCCGGAGATCGCGGCGTTCGGCGCATGGGCCGATAGCGGTCCCTGGACCGGCAGCTACGCGGAGGATCGGTTCAACAGCCTCAACAGTTTCATCTTCGTCGACAAATCCGGTGCGGAGCATGCGGTGCGATGGTCGCTTCTGCCGGCGGCGCAACCAACCTCGGTCTCGCCCAGTGATCTCGCGAAGCGTGGGCCCGACTTTCTCGAGCAAGAGATCACCGAGCGGGTCCGCGGCGCGCCGCAGCGCTGGACCATGGTAGTAACCGTCGCCAATCCGGGCGATCCCACCGCAGATCCGAGCAAGGCCTGGCCGGACGATCGTCGTACCGTCGAGGTCGGCACGCTCACCGTCCAGCAGATTCAAGCCGAGCGGGACGGTCCGTGCCGCGACATCAACTTCGATCCGACCGTCCTGCCGACTGGGATACGGACGTCGGACGACCCTTTCCCCGCCGCACGGTCGTCTGCCTACGCGAAGTCATATGACCGACGCACGGCGGAGGCGCAGTACTACCCCCGAACCGTGACGGGAGCCAAGCCATGAACGGGATCCGCCTACGCTTCACCGTGCCGCAACGGGTGCTGCACTGGGTCATGGCGATCTGCATCCTGGCCATGCTGTTCATAGGTGTCGGCATGGTGTCCACCGTCATGCCGAAATTTCTGACGCTCGTTTCGATCCATAAACCGCTCGGCATTGCCATTCTGGTGCTTGCCCTGGTCCGCTTGGCGGTGCGCCTAGGCTACGGTGCGCCGTCGCTGCCGGTCGACCTGCCCGAGCCGATGAAGCTCGCGGCCTACCTTTCGCATTACGCACTCTATGTCCTGATGATCGGCATGCCGCTGATCGGTTGGGGGATGCTGTCGGCGGCGACCTACCCGGTTGTGCTATACGGGGGCGTGCACCTTCCAGCGATCCTACCGCAGAGCGACAGCCTGCACGCGCTGCTCTGGAGTGCGCATTTCTATCTTGCTTTCGCGTTCTTCGCGCTGATCCTCTTGCATGTCGCGGCGGCGCTGTTTCATGCGCTCGTCCGACGTGACGGCGTGTTCGAGGCGATGGCATCTGTGTCGACTTACGAGGGAGTTGCGCCCGCCGAGTGACAGGTCGTTCTGGCGATATCGTCAGGATAGTCGGCGAAGACTTCAGGCGCTTGGCACGAGACCGAGCTGCCGCGCGATGGCAAGCGCGTCCGTCATGACGGCGTCTTCGAGGATTTTGCCGTCACGAATGGTGTAGATGTGGATCGCCATCCACTCGATGCGATCGCCCGTGCCCTGACGTCCGAACAACGCCCCGCGCTGCGTGCCACCGAAGCGATCGACGAGTACGACCTTGTCGCCTTCCGCGATAACGTCGAGCACCTCGCCTCGCGCATCGGGGATCGCTTGATAGAACATCTCGTAGAGCTTTCGCCGAGCACCGGGTCCGACCTCGGGGCCGTCCGTCGCGAAAGCTGAGATTCCGCGCCCGCGGAACTCGGGATGAAGCACATCTTCAAGCAGGTCAAGTCGGTGGCCGTTGAAGACCTCGATCAGTCGTAGCGCGATGGCCTTGTTCGTTTCGAGGTCAAACATGGCGATAGAGTCTCCGTATCACCTGTTCGTTGCGGGATTCGTTCCGATCTCAGAGCGTTCATTCCATCCGCGTAGGATAGCCCGAACCTGGTGACGGCCGAACGAGTCTCAGGCCCCAGATCAGGCGTCGCTTACCAACCCACGGCCGCCTCCTGCGCGAAGGCGCGGTAGCTCCGCAGGGGATGACCGATCAGTGCCTCGAGTGTCGCGCGGCTGTCCTTACCGGGAACCATGCCGAAGCGGTGAAAAGCCCGCAGCATCATGCGGAGATCGTGCGCCATCCAATCGGGCATCATCCTGGCAGCCTGAGTCTCGAACGCTTCGAGGTCATCGCCGCCGTAGCGAACCTCGCGTCCCAGCACAGAGGCCCAGATCGCCGCTACTTCCGACCCGGTCAGCGTGTCGGGACCGACGAGCTCGATTGTGGTGCGCGGCAGTGGATGGGGTGCTCGCTCCCGGCGTAGCAGCTCCGCCGCGGCAGCTTCAGCGATGTCCCGGATATCCACCATCGCGAGCCCCACGCCACCGATGGGCCACGAATAGATGCCGGCCTTCAGGGCATCGCGGGACATCAAGTCGTTCTGCATGAAGTAGGCTGGCCGCAGCACCGTCGCGGGAAGGGCCTGGGCGTCGATGACCCGTTCGACGAGGTACTTGCCCGCGAAATGCGGGACGTCGTCGAACAGGGCGCTGTTGAATACCGAGAAGTAGACGATCCGCTGGATGCCGGCCTCGCGCGCGAGTTCGAGTGTCACGAGCGCTTGGGTGGTCTCATCGGGTGCCACGGCATTGAGCAGGAACAGCGTGTCGGCACCCCTTAGCACCACGCGCATAGAGACAACGTCCGTCATATCTCCCTGGACGGGCTCAACGCCCGCGGGAACCTTCAACTTGGACGTGTCGCGAGCGAGCGCGCGGACCCGTGCGCCTTGCTCGGCAAGCCTCTGCACCACCTGCGATCCGATCTTGCCGGTGCTGCCGGCTACGAGGATGGTCATTGTCCAGCTCCCTGTTGCAAATATAAGTCGACAGAAGACAACCTGGGTGCAGTGCGGGCTTGAAAAACGGGGGTGGACGGCAACAGAGCGTCCCATATATGCAACGCCGATGGACCTGAACGCCGTGCGTGACTTCCTCGCCGTGGCGGAGCACGGCAGCTACGCCGAGGCCGGCCGGATCCTTGGTTTGCCCAAGTCGACGCTCTCGCGCCGGGTCGCCGGGCTGGAGCAATCGCTGGGCGTGCGCTTGATGGACCGCAACTCACGCCGGTTGCGGCTCACGGCCGAAGGCGACGAGCTTCGGGAGCGCGCCGCGAGCTTGCTCGCGGCGCTGTCGGAGCTTGAGGAGCAGGTCCGGCCTGGCGACGCACCATTGAACGGGCGACTGCGCATCAGCGTCTCCGTCATGTTCGGACATGTCTTCCTCGGCAGGATCGCAGCGCGCTTCGCCGAGGCCCATCCCGGCGTGCTCCTTGAGGCGGTTCTCGAGGACCGGAAGGTCGACCTCCTGCGGGAGGGTTTCGACGCTGCACTGCGCGTCAATCCATCACCTGACAGCATGCTCAGCGGGCGCCTGCTGGGGCGCAATCGGCTGGTGCTCGTCGCGGCACCTGCGGTGGCCAATGATCTCGGCTATGAGGGCTGCTCTCCGCAGGATTGGGTGTGGCCAGCCGTCGTGCGGCAGGGCTGGGGGGATGATGGCGGCTGGGACGTCGCCGGACCCGGAGGGCCGGTGCGGGTCCCAGCCAAGGTACGCCTCGATCTGTCCTCGCCCTTGGCGATGCGGGATGCCGTCATCGCGGGAGCGGGCGCCGCCCTTCTCCCGCAGATCCTCGTCAGACAGGACTTGGTCGAGGGCCGATTGATTTGCCTGGGCGAAAGGACCGGCGAGGCCGAGGAGGCCTGGATTGTCCATGCCTCAGGCCGCCTGCCGAGTCGACGGCTACGCGCCTTGATTGATGTGATGGTCGCGTTCTTCGCGGATGAGCCCCTTCCGGGCTGATGGTGCCAAGGACGATGGGCGCGGCCCTTTGCAGGTCCGCTGTCCACCCCCAAGTCGACTTACAGCAGGGATGCCGCCCCTCCGGATCGCCACGCCCGCTTCGCCGGCGTGCGCCGGCGAGGCCGCCATGAACGCACCCGCGCCGCCCTCGCTCCCCGGTCGATTCACCAGCATCATCCATGCCGTCTCGCGCAGCCTCGGGAATCGGCATCGGGCGAACTCCATGTTCGGCCCGGCGCTTGCCGTGGGGCTGCGCCGACCGCCTCGCGCCAATCGCGGTCACCCGGCAGGGAGTGGATCGCCTCAACGGCGGACGTCACGCCCGCGCGGTTCCCTCGGCGGCCAAGCATGTGAGGCGCTTTCCTAGCCTGGCGCGACGCCGACCATGCGCACTCCCAACGCCGCGCCCACAACGATGACCGCAAGCACGAATGCTGCGATCGCGCCGAAGCGGTAGTCGCGTTCGCGGACAAAGACGACGACCATCAGCAGAACACGTAACGCTGGCAGAAGGATAAAAAGCGCAATGCCGGCACGGACGACCGCTACGGCCGCGGTGGGTCGCGATGCAGGCTGCGCCAAAACCCAGCGCATGGCGCGCCGCGCCTTCTGTCGATATTCCGACCTTCTGAAATTCAGATCGAGGTGGTCAGCGGACCTCACCGGCTAGGCGGTCTGGTACGCAGGCGGCCCTCGTAGTCGCGCTTGCCGAGAGGCACTCCCCGCGACCGCAGGATGTCGTAGGCGGTGACGGCGTGGAAATGGAAGTTGGGCAGCGAAAACGAGAGGATGAGGGTCTCCGACGTGAAGGCGAGCCTCCGCGGGCCGATCTGAAGGTCCAGGTCCTTGCCCGCCCAGCCGTTGACCTCGTCGGGGGTGAACGCCTCTAGCGCCGTTTCCGCCTTGCCCATCATGGCCTGCAGGTCGGCGAAGGGGACCGGACCGACCAGGGCGGGCGGGGCGAACACGCCGGTCTTCACCGCATCCAGCCCCCACACGGAATGGTGCCACGCCGCTTCGATCTGGAAATGGAAGGGCGCCATGTCGTCGAAGAGCCGGGCCCGCACGAAGTCGTCGGGGTCGGCGCTGGTCTCGGCGCAGTGCCTGGCCGCGCGATCGAGGAAGCCCCCGACGGCCCTCACGGTTTGCAGGAACGTAGGCACGCTCAGGTCGTAGAATGATGTCGCCATCAGCTTCCTCTTTCTTGAGTCGGACCGCCTCAGTGGCATGCGGCTCCGCCCTGTCGTGGACGACTGAGCACCAAGTTCTAGGCCGTCGTCGATCTGGCAATCTATGGGCACGCCTCACCGATCTGCCCTTCCGGCTTCGACGCGCGTGGCCGTGCGACGACCGGGCTCGACGCTGTCGCCACGCGCGTCGGACACTGAGCCGCCGGACATCTTCGGCGTTCTGCGCAACCATCTCGCGATCTCGCTGTCGGCCGCCCAAGGTCCCGATCCGCCCATGACCAGCGCGGCGAGGCACGCCAGATACAGCAGGTCCGTTTCGTAACCGGGCGGGCCGAACTGGGGTCCGGAGGACGTTATCGCGAGCAGCTTGATCGAAGTGAAGCCGAAGGGCAGATGGACGGTGAACACGGCCACCAGCAGCACCGCTGCCATCGGCACGCTGAGCGGCACGACGAACGCGCCGAGCAGCACGGCGAAGCCGCCGAGCAACTCGACCAGGATCGTGAGCCACGCCATGAGAAACGGCTCCGGCACGCCCGTGGCTTGCACGATCGCGACGAACGCGTCGGGACCCTTCATCAGCTTGGCGAAGCCGTGCGCCATGAAGCCGCAGCCAACGATCAGACGCAGGGGAAGCGGGGCGTAACCCGCAAGCTTCCGCTGCCACCCCGTATCGGTGAAGAACATCTTTCGTGGGCTCCCAATTGCGGAAAATGACGCGGACGTCTGCGCACCCTCGAACCCCGAACAGCCGCCGGACGGCGCCGGGGCTCGTCGCGCGTGCTCTACGGGCGTCTTGCCGCGCGCCGCATGAGCCGGGTCTTGAAGCGGATGTGATCGCCCCTGTAGTGCAGCTTTTCGTAATCGACCGGCCGGCGTCCGACCGAATAGGACGTGCGCTCGATCAGGAAGATCGGGCTTCCGGGTGGCACCGAGAGAGCCATTGCCACTGCGGCGTCGGCGATCGACGCTTCAAGCTGATATTCGGCTTCCAGCAGCGGCGTGCTGTATTTCTGCTCAAGCAGCGAGAAGATCGGCTCCGTCATGAGATCGTTGGCCATGACCTTCTGGCCCAATTCCTCCGGCAGGTAGGTTTCATCGAACGACAACGGCGCTCCGTCAGCCAGACGAACGCGGAGGATTTGCACGACGTCCGTCCCGAGCGGGAGCGCAAGCTGCCGTGCGACGGCCTCGCTTGCCGGAACGACCTTCTTGTCGAGCAGCCGCGCCGTCGCATGGCGACCAAGGACCTGCATGTCTTCGACGAAGCCGGTGAGCTCCGTCAGTTCCTGCGTGATCCGGGGCGGAGCAACAAACGTTCCCTTGCCTCTCCGGATTTCCACGAGGCCCCGCCGCACGAGGTTCTGGATCGTCGTCCGGATGGTGGTCCGGCTGACGTTGAACTCGCTGACGAGGCTTTCTTCCGACGGCAATTGATGGCCCGCCGGAAGTGCGCCGCTGGCAATGCGTTCGGCGAGCGCGTCCTCGACCTGGACATAGAGCGGCAGGCGGCTGGCTGGATCATACGACATAGCGACATCATGATGTCCCGATGTCTCTGTGTCAATCGCCTTTTTGAGGCAGGGGAAACGTCGGCTTTGGATGGGTCTACAGTTGCTCTTGGCTATTTCCGCGAACGAACGCCCACTTCTTCCTGATGGACGCTCCAGCCCGGTCCATCACCCGCGCCCGCGCAACAGGCGCAGCAAACTGTTGTCCAGGGCCAGCGTGCCGACAATGATCAAGCCGCTTCGGCACGGTATGACTCGCAACGTGAGCCGGACCCAGCGGTGTGCCCAGGTCTGCAATCTGACGCAA
>DATAPS010000192.1:0-3389 GCA_036265085.1 Acetobacteraceae bacterium
AGACGGGGATCTTCCGATCTTGCGCCCCCGAAGGGATTGGGGAGGGAGTGGCGACGCCTCTCCAGATCTATCGCTCGCGTTCAGTCATGAAGACCCGCCAGGCAGGGCGCCGGCGAACTCCGCCGTAGTGACGACGGCCGCCTGCTTCGCGATGACAATGTCGAGCAGCATCGCGTGCACGTCTGCATCTGGGTCGGCGCAGCAATCGCGGACGACGACCAACCGATAATCCAGATCGCCGGCGTGACGAACGGTCGACAGCACGACGCCGCTGGTGTGGACACCGGCGAGCACCAGCGTGTCGATGCCGTTGGCGCGCAGCAGCGTCTCCAGGTCGGTGCCAACGAACGGGCTGATGCGGTGCTTGACCACGATCGGTTCCCCCTCTCGTACCGCTGCGGCCGGATGGATCGCGGCGCCTTCGCTCCCGGCTACCGCCATTCCGTTTGCCTTCAGCGCGCTGAACACAGGATTACGGGCGCTGACCTCGGGATGACCGGGCCGGAATGCGACAACGACATGGATCACCATCATGCCCGCGTTTCGGGCCGTGGCTATCAGGCGAGGCACGCACGCGATCGCATCGGCGGACTGCGCAGCCGTCATGAACCTGGTCAGGATATCGACCTGATAATCCATCACCAGCAGCGCGGCGCTCCCGGGATCGATGTGCGAAAACTCAGGCATGGGTTGCTCCTTGCAAGTGATGCGATGACGAGAGGTCGAAGACCCGCCCCTGTCGACACCATGATCCGTACATAGGTTCGTTTCGGGGCAGCGGCCATGCCCGACGGCCCGCGCAACGCATCGGCAATTTGCCGGACCGGAGCCCGATCGGCGGCCCCGGAGGAGCGCGCACATGCACGCGTCTCGAAGATTGAACCCACCGACCCGGAAGGCCCCTACGCCTTTGCCAGTTCGAGAAAGTGCCGCCCTGCCCGGTCCTCGGTCTCGACGATCCAGGCGTCGGGATCGAAGCGAATTTCCTTGGTGAGGCGTTCTTCCACCGAGGCTTCCGGGATCGGCTCCCTCGAGGTCGGCATGAAAAACCGCTCGATCGGCCGGCTGTCGTCGTACACCGTCTGCGGCGCCGGAATGTAAAGCATGGCGTTGCCGTCGAGCAGCGCCACCTTGACGAAGACCGCGCCGGCTTCTTCCGCGCCGCGCCTGCGCACCGCGCCGAACACGCCTTCGGTCTGGCAGCGGCGCAGATAGGCCGCCACCCAGATACTTGATTTCAATCGCATGGGACGGACGATAGGACGGCACAGCCGCCGGCGCCAGTCCGTCCGCCTGAATCAGGAAGCCGCGAGCGTTCTCCGCAGCCGCGCGATCGCTCCGGGCAGGCCGCGGACGTTCATGACCCGCCCCGTGGCGTCGTAGTCCTCGGAGATCACCCGCGCATTCTCATAGACGTCGCTGAGCAGCCCCTGTTTTGCGTAGGGCAGCACCAGCCGGTCGTCGACCATCGCGGCTTCGAAAAACCCGATGATGGTCTCGCGCAGCATGGCGACGTCCCCGGACGCCATGGCGGAGAGGAGAATGGCATCCGGATGCTTTTCGCGCAGCGCGGCGCGGTCCGCCTCGCTGACGCGGTCGATCTTGTTGAGGATCAGGCGCGAGGGAACGGCGTCCGCGCCGATCTCGCGCAGCACGCCGCGGCTCACCTCGAGCTGCGATTCCCAGGTCGGGTCGGAGGCGTCGACCACGAACAGCAGCAGCGACGCCTCGAGCGCTTCGGCGAGCGTGGAGCGGAACGACGCCACCAGATCATGCGGCAGCTTCTTGATGAAGCCGACCGTATCGGAGACCAGCACGCGCGGCCGGGTCTCCGGCCGCAGCGCGCGCACCGTGGTATCCAGCGTTGCGAACAGCTTGTCCTCGACCAGCACCTCGCTGCCCGTGAGCGCCCGCATCAGCGACGACTTTCCGGCGTTGGTGTAGCCGACCAGCGCGACCCGCAGCTGGTCGCGGCGCGCCGCCCGGCGCTGGTCGTTGTCGCGCTGGATGTCTTCCAGCTGTGCCTTCAGCTCCGCGAGACGATCGCGGATCTTGCGGCGATCGAGTTCGAGATCGGATTCACCGGCGCCGACGCCCTGCTGCCGTCCGCCGCCCGAGGATTCGCGCAAGCGCGGCGAGACGTACTTCAGGCGCGCGATCTCGACTTGCAGCCTGGCCTCGCGGCTGTGCGCATGGCGATGGAAAATCTCCACGATCACCCCGGTCCGGTCGAGCACCTGGGCTCCCGTCGCGCGCTCGAGATTGCGGGCCTGACTCGGCGAGATTTCATGATCGACGATCACGAACTCCGGCTTTGCCGGCGCATCGGGCTCGATTTCCGGATCGGACTCGGTCTGCCCGGCATCCGGCTTCTTCCCGCCGCCGTCTTCAAAGCGCTCGCGGGCCTTCGACTTGCGCGGGATCGCCTTCGATCCGACCACGCCGGTGCCGCCGGTGGAAGCGGCGAGTTCCTCGAGCCGCCCCTTGCCGAGCACCGTCCCGCCGCCGATCTCGTCGCGCTTCTGCGATACCGTGCCGACGACCTCGTAACCCAGCGTCTTCACCAGACGACCCAGTTCTTCGAGGCTCGCGGCATGCGCGACGTCGTCGACGTCGGGGGTCTGGACGCCGACGAGGATCGCGCGCGGAACGGGCGGTTTGGTTTCCATGATGCGGCTCTCGCCCGCTCCTTTTAATGTGGCCCGCGGCAGAGTCCCGTTTCGATCAAATCGAAACGGAACTCCGGATTGCTGATTTGACGCGTTTTCCTGACGGGAACCGGTCGCCACCCCCCATCAAGTGCGGGGCAGGCTTTCGCTTGAAAACGCTCTACCACGTTTTGCGAAGATCCCAGCGGGCAAACCGCCGGTGGGCCGCCAGCGCCTTCACGCGGCCTTGCGGAGCGGATTGGTTTCCCGCCGCCGCGCCGAAACGGCACACCCGCAATCGTGGACGGTGCCGGCCTCGATGACAAAGCCCCGCCGCTCCACTGAGGCGCGAAGGGCTTCGTTGGCCGCGGCCTTCTGGGGATCGACCCAGACCACCAGTACCCCGGCGGGACTGAGGAAATCCACCAGCCAGTCGAGCGCGACCTCGAGGGTCTTGAAGGTGCGCCGCCGCCAGTCGACCAGCGCCACGTCGTATTGGCCGGCCGGCTGGCCGCAATTTGCCGTGGCCGCCGCGCGGGCAAAACCGCGGCGTTGCAGCTCCAGCATCAGCTCGACGCCCCTCGAACCGGCGACGACGATCCGGTGCTGCTTCGAGCAACCTGCAAGCGCGATCATCGGCTCGATGATCCGATCGCCTGCGGGAGTGGTATGAGTGGAAGTCATGGGTTCACCCTTCGGATCCAACTGTTGTCGGTCGCCGACGCGGGGATAGGACGGCTG
>DATAPS010000193.1:0-4017 GCA_036265085.1 Acetobacteraceae bacterium
CCGCGGCATAATTCGCGCCGCCGGTCACTTTCAGGAACCCGTCACGCCGCGTCAGGGGCTGGCCGATGCTGGAGCCGTGGCGCACATGGACAGCGGTCATTTCAGGCATGGGCCGGACCTCCATCAGATGCGAAAACGGAGCCCGGCAACGCCGGGACCCGCTCGGGTGTGCCGGCGGCCGCGAGCGTGAGCGCCCGCACGATCACGCGACGGGCGAGCTCGATCTTGTATGCGTTCTCTCCCGACGGAACAGCATCGGCGAGCGCCACACGCGCAGCGTCCGCGAAGGCCGCCCCATCCGGCGCGCGTCCCGCCAGCAACGCCTCCGCCGCGCGGGCGCGCCACGGCTTCAGCGCGACGCCGCCCAGCGCGATCCGCGCCTCGGCCACTGTCCCGCCCGCCGTCCGCAAACACGCGGCGACCGAGACCAGCGCGAATGCATACGACGTCCGTTCGCGGACCTTGATGTAGCGCGCATGGTCCGCGAACGTCGCCGCAGCCGGCGGCAGCCGAATCGCGACGATCAGCTCGCCGGGCGCCAGCACGGTCTCGATCTGCGGCGTATCGCCGGGGAGCCGATGGAACGTCTCGAGCGGCACTCCGCGACGCCCTGCCCGCCCCTCGATCTCCACGACCGCATCAAGAGCCGACAGCGGGACGCAGAAATCGGAGGGATGCGTCGCAACGCAGTGCTCGCTCCAGCCGAGGATCGCATGCAGCCGCGTCTCGCCGCCGCGGGCATCGCAGCCGGCGCCCGGTTCGCGTTTGTTGCAGGTGCTGGCGGGGTCGTAGAAGTACAGGCAGCGGGTGCGCTGCATGACGTTGCCACCCACCGTCGCCGCGTTGCGCAGCTGCGCCGACGCGCCTGACAGCAACGCCTCCGCGATCGCCGGGAAGCGCCGCGCGAACACAGGGTCGTGCGCGAGATCGCTGTTGCGCACCAATGCGCCGATCCGCAAGCCGCCGTCCGGCAGGTTCTCGACTGTGTCGAGTCCCGGCAGCCGCGTGATGTCCACGAGTCGCGCAGGGCGGGTGATCCCGCCTTTCATCAGATCGAGCAGATTGGTGCCCGAAGCGAGATAGACCGCGTCCGAACCGGCCGCCGCCGCGACAGCTTCCGCCACGCTGCCAGGGCGGACGTAATCGAACCGGTTCACGCTGCCTCTCCCCGCGCGGCCTGCCCGCGCAGCCGCGCTTGCGCGTCGAGCACCGCTTCGGTGATCCCGGCGTAGGCGCCGCAGCGACAGAGATTCCCGCTCATCCCCTCGCGGATCCGTTCCGGATCGTCCCCGACCTGCCCTTCGCGGATCAGCCCGACCGCGCTCATGATCTGGCCCGGTGTGCAGAAGCCGCATTGGAGGGCATCATGCGCGATGAACGCCGCCTGCACCGGATCGAGCACGTCGCCTTTCGCGAGTCCCTCGATCGTCAGCACGTCGGCGCCGTCGAGACTGACCGCGAGAGCGAGACAGGCATTCACCCGCCGCCCGTCGACGAGCACGGTGCACGCGCCGCACTGCCCGCGATCGCAACCCTTCTTCGTGCCGGTCAGGTGCAGCCGTTCTCGCAGCAGATCCAGCAACGTCACCCGCGCGTCTTCGAGCACGAGCCGGCGCTCGATGCCGTTCACCGTCAGCGCAATCGGGATTTCCGTCATGCGTGCTCTCCTTCCGGGGCAGCTCAGGCCGTGGCGACTCGCGGAAGATGCATCGCGCCGGGCGCAGTTCAGCCCTCGCCACCTGACCGGCTTGCCCCCGATTCGCGATCCGCTATAGCCGGCAAAGCCAGCGGGCTGATCGACAACCGCCGCCGGCGCTTTAGCCTCGCCGCTTCTTGTTCCGATAGCTCGGCAGCCACCACTTCACGGGTTCGGGGTCCGTCTCGACCGCCCGCGGTTCGGGGTTGCGTCGCTCGGCGCGCGCGGACACACCGGCAGGACGTCCCACCTTCCGGCGCTGTTTCAGCGGCGGCGCTTCGGCGGCCGGTTCGGTGACATCTTGCTCGGCCGCGACCGGCACTTGCGCTCGCAGTTGCTGCAGCTCGGCTTCGACCTGCTCGCGCGCGGTGCGCTCCGCCCCGATCGCCTCGGCACGCGCGAGCTCCGCGTGGGCGTGCTTGGTTTCCAACGCTTGGATCGTCGCGAGCGCATCGGTGAGCTGACGTCGTGTCCGCCCGTGCGCCTCGCGCTCCGCCGTAAGCGCCTCCTCGACGGCAATCAGTCGGCTTCGGGGCGAAAGCGCCGAGCCGGTGTCGGGCCCGCTCGAGTTGAGGACGGTAACCGCGACCTCACCGTCACGGGCGAAGCGATGTCGCCGCGGCTCGGCTCGTGCGTTGCCCGGTGACCGTTGTGAATCGCGGAGAAGCCCAAGCGCCTGGCGCATGCGAGTCTCGTCGGCGGGAGAGTCGGGCGGCATGTGTGTATCAGGATCCTTGCGAATCGGCGCACCGTGCGACCGAGTTAATCTTAGCATCATCGCGGGATTTGCTACGGGTGATCGCGTGGATTTCCTGCAATCCGTCGCAGTATCGGCTACGAGATCTGTTCGCTCGCCCCAGCGGGACGCGACGCTCTTAGCACCAAACTGAGCAGTTCGTCACGCCAGGAATATCGATGAACCTTGCTGTAGTCGCAACGTTGGCCGAGGTGTTCGCCTTCGCCATCAGAGTTTCAGTTCGCGAATATCCCGCCGGTTTGTGAGAGCGGACGCCGAGATTGTGACCTGGGACTTACTTTAGTCCTCGACAAAATCACGCGCGCCGCATGTCCACGAGCAGTGCAAAACGACGCTAGGCACTGGAAACACAAGGACTGGGCTTGTTCTTCTCGGAAGAACTCGATGCATCCCGATTCAGCTTCTGCGCGGCTGATTCCGAGGGCACGCGCTCTTCGGGCGGCGGGGCAGTCGTCCATCGCAAATGCACGGCGTAGCGGATGTCCTCATTCCCGAGGGGGATAAAAGCGGTTGACCTACCTCAAGGGCCCGTGATCATGTATGATAGTTGTCATACAGGCGGACAGTTGCTGGACACCCTTCATATCGAGCAGTCCGGAGTTCCGATCTACGTGCAGATACGCGATCAGGTGCTCGGGGCCATTGGCGCAGGTGTCATCAAACCGGGTGAAAGAATGCCCACCATGCGACAGGTCGCCGTCGCGCTTCGAATTGACCTCAACACCGTCCGCCATGCCTACGATGCCCTCGCACGCACCGGCGCCGTAACAATTCACCCGGCGCGCGGCACCTTCGTTTCCGAACGGCAGCCACCGGGCGATCCGTCCTTGCATGCGGGCCGGCTCGACGATCTCGCCCGCCGCACAATCGCCTCGGCGCGAGCCTATGGGATCGAGCCTGTCGAGGTTGCCCAGCGGATCATTGCGATCACAGCAGCTAAGGAGGATTAACGGTGAGGGATCTGCTCATGGGACGCGGTGCGAACGCTTTCGCCGTGCTCGTATCGTCTGTCCTGTTCCTGAGCGCGGCATGTCTTGCCGTGATCGCTTACTTCTGGAGAGAACCTCTGGTTTACGCGGCCGTGGCTCTCCTTGCTATCCTGGGCATCCTCGTTCCGCGATGCCTGATCATTGCCAATCAATGGGAACGGGTGATCGTTCTCCGCCTCGGCAGATTGCAGGGGATCCGCGGTCCGGGCCTGTTCTTCATCATTCCATTCATCGATACGGTGGCGACGTCGATCGATCAGCGCATTCAGACTGCGACGTTCAACGCCGAGCGAACACTTACGCGCGATACGGTGCCGGTGAATGTCGACGCGATCATCTTCTGGCAAGTTCACGACACCGAGCGCGCCGCCCTCGAGATTGCGAATTACCGCGAGGCGATCGGTCAGGTTGCCCAAACGTCGCTGCGGGAGATGATCGGTGCGACCGAGCTCTCCGGCCTGCTCTCGGAGCGCAAGAAGGCCGATCAACTGCTTCGGGAGGCGATCGGCGCGAAGACGGCGGAATGGGGTGTCGGGATCATTTCCGTCGAAATCCGCGACGTGGCGATTCCGCCG
>DATAPS010000194.1:0-5827 GCA_036265085.1 Acetobacteraceae bacterium
TGCCGGTGCCGAGATCGAACCCGTCCGCGATGATGTAAGCGAGGATCGCGAACGCGAGCAGTCCGGCCCAGATCAACGGCAGGTCCAGGAAGGGGAGTGTCATCATGGCGTGTCGCTCCCGCTCACTCGGCCCGCGACCGAGGGCGTCTGTCCTCCGACCACTTTGGAGGTCGGCCCGGGCGTGATGCCGGCCGCGCGCACCGGCAGTTGTGGCGAGGGACCGCTTTCGCCGGGCACCGGACGCTTCGACAGCAGGCGCACCAGATAGGTAAATCCGGCGCCGAACACGATCAGGTAGGCGACCGCGAATGCCGCAAGCGAGGCCGCGACGCCCGGAAGCGCAATCGGCGACACGCTCTCCGTCGTGCGAAGCATGCCGTAGACGGTGAACGGTTGCCGTCCGACCTCGGTCGTCACCCATCCCGACAGCAACGCGATGAATCCCGCGGGTGCCATGCACACCACCACCCGCTGCAGCCAACGCGTGTGGAACAGCCGGCCGTGGCGGCGGTAGAACAGGCTGACGATGCCCACGCCGGCCATGAGGACGGCGAGCCCGACCATCAGCCGGAACGACCAGAACAGCAGCGGCGAGTAGGGCCGGTCCTCCGGCTTGAACTGTTTGAGTCCGGGGACCTCGCCGTTCAAGGAATGCGTCAGGATCAGGCTACCGAGATACGGGATCCCGACCGCATAGTCCGTGCGTTCCTGCTTCATATTGGGAATGCCGAACAGCAGTTCGGGTGCGCCGCGCTCGGGATTCCAGTCGCCTTCCATCGCGGCGATCTTCGCCGGCTGATGCGCAAGCGTGTTCAGGCCGTGCATGTCGCCGACGAGGATCTGCAGTGGCGCGACGATCGCCGCCATCCACATCGCCATCGAGAACATCATGCGCGCGAGCTCGTCGCGGTCGTCGCGCAGCAGATGCCACGCACCCGTCGCACCGACGACGAAGGCCACGCTGATGTAGCTGGCGATCACCATGTGCGGAAACCGGACGGGGAACGATGGATTGAAGACGATCTGCAGCCAATCCGCCGGCATGAACCGCCCATCCGCGCCTCGCGTGAATCCGGCCGGCGTCTGCATCCACGAATTCGCGGAGAGGATCCAGAACGCACTCAGCAATGTCCCGAACGCGACCATGCAGGTCGCGAACATGTGCAGGCCGCGGCCGACACGATTCATACCGAACAGCATCACGCCGAGGAAGCCCGCCTCCAGAAAGAACGCGGTCAGCACCTCGTAACCCATCAGCGGCCCGACGATCGGGCCGGCGAGCTTCGCGAACTCCGCCCAGTTGGTGCCGAATTCGTAAGACATCACCAGGCCGGAGACGACGCCCATCCCGAACACGAGCGCGAAGGCCTTCACCCAGTACTGAAAGAGATCGAGGAACACGCGGCGGCCGGTGATCAGCCAAAGGCCTTCGAGCACCATCAAATAGCTCGCGAGCCCGATCGAGAAGGCGGGCAGCACGATGTGAAATCCTATGGTGAATCCAAATTGCGCGCGGGCAAGCAGAATGGCAGTTGCGCTTGGCATCACGAACTCCTGCGGACCGGCCGGCACAGACGTTCTGGTGTGCACCGGCCGTTGACGCAAGGAATAGAACGGGGCAGGCAGCGTCACCCGCTTGCCACGCTGAGCATGCGCGCTCGATCGCGAACGCGCTCACCCGGAGCAACGGCACCAAGCGGGCGTCGCGCCGTCGTCGACTACACGACGGGCGGTGCCGCCGGCTGGACGGGCTTGAGTTCGACCAACTTCTCGATCTCGCGCCCGCCGTACCACCAGCTGAATGCGGTCATCGCGGCGAAGGCGACGATCCACAGCGCTTCGCTCACCACCAGAAAGACCGCGACCGGCAGCACCGGAATCAGCAGGATGCGGCTCGTCGCCTCGACCACGAGCGCGAGCGCCCATGCCAGCGTCAGGCGGCGCATGATCGTCCGGTAGCGGGGTTGGGTGCCCCAGAGATCCTCCGCCTCGGCGCGTGCGCCTTCGTCCTGTCCAATCAATGCGAGGTGGAACACCAGCGGCCGGCGCAGCAGCAGCGACCCCGCGAAGGCCACCGCGATCGAGCCGGTCAGCAGAGACCCCTTCGCGAGCGCGAAATACGGGCTGTCGAACGCCAGCGTTGCGGCAATCGAGGCGACGGTTGCGGCCAGAACGATGACGGCCAGCGCGTGCACGCGGCGTTCGCGCACGATGCCATAGACCGTGTAGGCCGCCGACAATGCCCCGCTCGCCGCGAGGGCGGTGACGGTCGACGCACCCTGGCTGCTCAACAGCAGGTAGAGCGCGTAGGGCAGGCCCGCGCTGAACACCACGTCCTTGATCATCGCGCTTCCCTAGGCCCCGGTCCTTGATCGTCCCGGACCAGCAAACGCCAATCGTAATGACATTTCCGGCCTGGAGTCTATCGCGAGCGGGCGTCGCGACGGGGCATCGCGACGGGGCGCGGATATGCAGGCGTCGGCGGGAAGCCTCTACTCCGCAGCCGCCCGGGCCTCGTCGAAGAACCGGTTCGCCGGCCGCGGCAGCCCGAGATGCTCGCGCAAGGTCGTGCCCTCATACTCCGTCCGGAACAGCCCGCGCCGCTGGAGCTCAGGCACCACCCGCGTCACGAAGTCCTCGAGCCCCTCAGGCACGTACGGGAACATGATGTTGAACCCGTCGCAGGCCCGGGTCTCCAGCCACTCCTGCATCTCGTCCGCGATGGTCTGCGGCGTCCCCACCATCGCGGCGCCCGCATAGCCGCCCAGCCGCTGCGCGAGCTGCCGCACGGTGAGGTTGTCGCGCTGCGCCAGCCGGATCGCGCGCTCGCGCCCGCTCTTGCTTGCCTCCGTCTCCGGAATCTCGGGCAGCGGTCCGTCGAGATCGAATGTGCGTACATCGACGCCGAGCGCGCTCGACAGCGAGCCCAGCGCGCTCTCCTCGTGCACGAGGCTGTCGAGCCGCGCCCGTTTCGCCCGCGCCTCCTCGACCGTATCGCCGACGACGACGAGGCAGCCCGGCAGGATCTTCATGTGTTCGGGGTTGCGCCCGAGCCGAGCCGCGCGATCCTTCACGTCCGCGTAGAACGCCTGCGCGTCCACGATCGGGCCGCCCGCGGCAAACACCATCTCCGCCGTCTCCGCCGCGATCTGCCGTCCGGCGTCCGATGCGCCTGCCTGCACGATCACCGGCCAGCCCTGCACCGGCCGCGCGACGTTCAGCGGCCCGCGCACACTCAGCTCCGGCCCTTTATGGTCGAGCACATGTACGCGCGACGGATCCCAGAAGATCCCGCTCGCCTGGTCGCGGATGAAGGCATCGTCGGCGAAGCTGTCCCACAATCCGGTGACCACGTCGTAGAACTCGCGGGCCCGCTTGTAGCGTTCGCCGTGCGCCATGTGCTCGTCATGGCCGAAATTCAGCGCGGCGTCCGGGTTCGCCGTCGTCACCAAGTTCCAGCCGGCGCGTCCGTTCGAAATATGATCGAGCGACGCGAACTTGCGGGCGACATGATACGGGTCGTTGTAGGTCGTCGAAGCGGTCGCGATCAGGCCGATCCGCTCCGTCACTGCCGCGAGAGCGGGCAACAGGGTGAGCGGGTCGAAGCTCGTGACCGTATGGCTGCGCCGCAGCGCCTCGATCGGCATGTTCAGCAGCGCCAGATGATCCGCCATGAAGAAGGCGTCGAATTTCGCGGCTTCGAGCCGCTGGATCAGCTGGCGCAGCTTGGGAAAGCTGAAATTCGCGTCCGCCCAGGCGCCGGGCCAGCGCCACGAGCCGGTATGGATGGTCACGGGCCGCATGAAGGCGCCGAGATGCAGGCGTCGCTGGTCGGTCATGGCGTGAATTCCCTGATGCGCGGCGCCGTATGTAGGAACGGCGGCGTATAGTCGCCACCACGCAACGCGAAGGGGTGCCGCATGACGCTGTCCGGGTGCATCGAGATGTTGTTTCACGCGGAGCACGAGGATTTCGCCGCCCGCATTCATGCGGCGCACGCCGCCGGGCTCGAGGCCGTGGAATTCTGGTCCTGGCGCAACAAGGATCTCGACGCCGTCGAGCGTGCGCTTGGCGACACCGGCGTCGCGCTGACCGGGTTTCTCGTCGATCCACGCTGCGCGATCGTGGATCCCGTGACGCACCCGGCGTTTCTCGACGCCGTCCGTGCCGGCATCGCAGCCGCGCAGCGTTTGCATGCGCGCGCGCTGATCGTGGTCACCGGCAACGAGCTGTCGGACCGCCCGCGCGCCGCGCAGCACGCGGCGATCGTAGACGCGCTGCGACAGGCGGCGCCGCTGGCCGAAGATACGGGTGTTAGCTTGGTGCTCGAGCCGCTGAACACGGTGGTGAACCACCCCGGCTATTACCTCGCGAGCACGGACGAAGGGTTCGGCATCGTCGACGAGGTCGGCAGCCCCGGCGTCCGGCTGCTCTACGACCTGTATCACTCCGTCATGATGGGCGAGCAGCCATCCGACGTCCTCGCAGGCCGAGGCGAAATGATCGGCCACGTCCACATCGCAGACGCACCGGGCCGCCACGAACCCGGGACGGGACGCATCGACTGGGGGCATTGCGCGCGCGTTCTCGACACATCCGGGTACCGCGGTCCGGTCGGTTTGGAATATCGCCCGACCCGGAACACGGCTGAGACGGTGGCGGCAACACGAACGCTTTTGAGCGCGGCGGCTTGAGGCGCGGCATTCCGACCAGCCATGAGCGACATCGGAATCTCGTTTCCTTTCTGGGTCATGCCGCTCCTGATCGGCGCGCTCTACTGGCCGGTTTTTCTGGGCTTCGCTGTCGTGTTCGCGTTGCTTGCCGTGATCACGCGGCGCCGCATACGGATCACGATGCTCGTCCTGAGCTTCCTCGCACTTCTCCCGATCCTATTCATCCCGGTCGTAGGATTGGTCTCGGAGATCGCGCATTCCCGGGATCGTGCCGCCTGGGCGCGCACGCACGAGACGCTATCCGCCGCACGGCGGATCGGCGGCCTCGATGTTCCCACGGGCACCGAGGTGACGTGGACCGACGATGCCCACAGCGGTGTGGCTGCCCTCGAGTTCGCCGGCCCGGCAACGCTGCTCGGCGTGATGCTGGCCGGTAGGCTCGAGAACGTCGATGGCCGGTGGTGGTCGGGCACACTCGCCGAGGCCACCCGGATCGACGGCTGGGATTGCGCCGCAGGCGACGTTTGGCTTTCCCCCGAGGCGCACTTGATGCGCTGCGTGCTCGCCTCTGGCGGCGCCGATCGGGGGCTTGCAATTCCTGCTGGAACCGAAGTCGCGATCGCACCCTCGCACCATGTCGGCGAGCTGCGACTGCCGACCGATCGTACGATGGCGCTGCCGCCGATCGGCGCGACACTTCCCCCTGGCGGCTCGCTTTTCTTCCGCGCCGACGGTGTGGTGGAGCGCGCCTACGCGCCGAGCGGCACGACGCTCCGCGTCGGCGGCATCGATCTCCAGTACGACGTCGTCTGGACCGACCTGCATCCGCCGGCAAACGCGGACCCTGGCGCAGATCTGCAGCGGCCGAATTCCGTCCGGGGCGAACTCGCATCCGACGCCACGCTCGATGGCGCCGTGGTGCCGGCCGGAACCATGGTCGATGTGGATATCACGACCGGGACGGCGCACACGCTTCCGAAGCGCTGACGTCTCGTCGCGATCCCGTGTCAATCGGTGAACGTACGTATTGAGCCGGCTCCCCCGTTCGGCATATGTTCTTCCCATGACCGCATGGTACTACCTTCTCCCGCCCTACCCACCCGACGCGATCGGCCGGTTCGCGTGGATCATGCGGGCGCTGCGCGACGCGGTCG
>DATAPS010000195.1:0-3385 GCA_036265085.1 Acetobacteraceae bacterium
TGCGGCCAGCAGCTTCGTGCGCATCCCGCCGCTCGAATAGCCGGGAGGCGGCTCGCCCCCCATCGCCTCGACCTCCGGCGTCATCGCGGCCACCACAGGGATATGCGCCGCGCCGGGATCGCGCTTCGGATCCGCTGTGTAGAGCCCATCGATGTCGGAGAGCAGCACCAGTTGGTCGGCCTGCATCATCTCCGCGACGCGCGCCGCGAGCCGGTCGTTGTCGCCGAACCGGATTTCCGAGGTCGCGACGCTGTCGTTCTCGTTGATCACAGGCACGCAGCCGAGGCCGAGCAGCGTCTCCAGCGTCGCCCGCGCATTCAGGTAGCGCCGCCGGTCCTCGGTGTCGCCGAGCGTCAACAGCAGCTGCGCCGCGGTGATCCCGTGCGCCAGGAGCGCCTCGCTCCAGGCCTGCGCGAGCCGGATCTGCCCCACCGCCGCCGCGGCCTGTTGCTCCTCGAGGCGCAGCCGCTTCTGCGTGAGCTTCAGCGTCCGCCGCGCCAGCGCGATCGCGCCGGAGCTGACCACGATCACTTCCGCCCCGCCCGCACGAAGCCCCGCTATGTCCTCGGCGATGCCGGCGAGCCAAGCCGTCCGGGGTGCCGCGTGCACCGGATCGACCAGCAGGGCGCTGCCGATTTTCACCACGAGCCGCCGCGCCGACGCGACGTTCAGCCCCCCCGAACGCTCGGGCACCTCGGCGGACGTCATGCAGCGGCCGCGCGCCGCGCCTCGCGGGCGGCGGCGATCTCGCACCAGAGCGCCTGCAACACCTCCGGCACGCCTGTCCCCGCGACGCCGGACATCACCAGCACCTTCCGTCCGGACGCCCGCTCCAAGACGGTACGTCGGGAGGCGAGCTCGCGCGGGGTCATCGCGTCGCTCTTGTTGAGCACGAGGATTTCCGGCTTCGCCGCCAGCCCTGCGTCATACGCGGCAAGCTCCGCCCGGATCGTCCGCCACGCCCGCACCACGTCGCCCGCCGCACCGTCGACCAGATGCAGCAGCACCGCGCAGCGCTCGACATGACCGAGGAAGCGATCGCCCAGCCCCGCGCCCTCATGCGCGCCTTCGATCAGGCCGGGGATGTCGGCGATGACGAAATCCTGCGTGGCCGAAAGCCGGACGACGCCGAGCTGCGGGTGGAGCGTCGTGAACGGATAGTCCGCGATCTTCGGCCGCGCCGCCGACACGACCGATAGGAAGGTCGACTTGCCCGCGTTCGGCAAGCCGACCAGCCCGGCATCGGCGATCAGTTTCAGCCGGAGCCAGACCCAGCGCTCCTCGCCGGGCCAACCCTTGTCCGCCCGGCGGGGCGCGCGGTTGGTCGAGCTTTTGAAATTGGCGTTGCCGAACCCGCCGTCGCCGCCGCGCAGCAGCACCACGCGCTTCCCCGGCACGTCGAGGTCGGCGAGCAGATGCTCGCGCGTGTCGTCGAAGATCTGCGTGCCGATCGGGACTTTCACGACCAGCGGCGGTGCGCTCGCCCCGGTCTTGTCGGACCCCGCGCCATTGCCGCCCTTCCGGGCACGGAAATGCTGCGTGTAGCGGAAATCGATCAGCGTGTTCAGGTTCTCCGCCGCCTCGAACACCACATCGCCGCCGCGGCCCCCATTGCCGCCGTCGGGGCCGCCGAACTCGATGTATTTCTCGCGCCGGAACGCGACCACGCCGTCGCCGCCGTCACCGGACTTGCAGAAGATCTTCGCTTGATCGAGAAATTTCATGGTTCACGAGATGGGTGGCTGGCGGGCACGAAAAAACGGGGACCGGCTCGCGCCGGTCCCCGTTCGTGTCGTCCCGGCGGGGGCTGGCGCGGCTATTCGGCCACGGCCGGCAGTGGCGCCACCGAAACCTGCACGCGGTCCTCGGCGCGACGCTCGAACACGACGCGCCCGTCGATCAGCGCGAAGATCGTGTGGTCGCGGCCGACACCGACATTGCGGCCCGGCTTCACCTTGGTGCCGCGCTGGCGGACGATGATGTTGCCGGCGACGACGGCCTCGCCGCCGTATTTCTTCACACCGAGGCGGCGGCCCTCGGTATCGCGTCCGTTGCGCGACGAGCCGCCGGCTTTTTTATGTGCCATCTCTCGCTCTCCTCAGACTTCGTCGGCGCGCTCAGCCTGCTCCGGCACATCGTCGGCCGGCGCAGCGATCGGCGCCGCATCCATCGGTTCTTCCGATACCGAAGCCCCGGACTGGGCCTCGGCGGACAGGGCCTCGGCGGGTTGGGCCTCGGCGTCGGCGGTCACCTCCGGAAATCCGTCCGCGCGAATGCCGGCGACGCGCAGCACTGTGACGTGCTGGCGGTGGCCGTTCTTGCGGCGGCTGTTCTGCCGGCGGCGCTTCTTGAAGATGATGACCTTGCCGAGCCGGTCCTGCGCGATCACCGTCGCAGTCACGCTGGCGCCCGCGAGCACCGGCGCGCCGACCGCGAGGGCGCCGTCATGGCCAACGGCCAACACGTCGGTGAAGGTGACGGAGCTGCCGGGCGCGGCCTCGAGCTTCTCGACCTTCAGCACGGCGTTCGGGGTCACCCGGTATTGCTTCCCGCCGGTGCGGATCACTGCGAACATCGATGCGCTATCCCTGCCGCCTCTGGCGGCCTCAGTCCTGCAAACAAGCAAAAAGGGCGGCCGGTGAGGGCCGCCGCGGAGCGCGCGTTATAGCGCCCCGCCCGCCGGTGTCAAACCCAAACGCCCCGCGGTTGCAGTTCGCCCCCCGCGTTTCTATAACGCCCGCCTCACGGCCCGGAGAGGTGACAGAGTGGCCGATTGTGACGGTCTCGAAAACCGTTGTACGTGCAAGCGTACCGTGGGTTCGAATCCCACCCTCTCCGCCATAATTTCAATGTTTTAAGATAGTTATGTCTTCAAATTTAGGCGATCCCACACTCATTCCCACAGTGACGACGCGTCAGGCGAGCGGCACATCGCCTTGAAACGCATATCCGCTTTCAGGCTCATAACCTGAAGGTCACAGGTTCACATCCTGTCCCCGCAACCAGATCCACAACGTAATCAGACACCTACGATCCGCCTCGGACACGCGGTTCGCAGGCGGCGTCACCGTGTCCGGCAGGTGTCCGAAATCCGGCGGTCGCGATGCCTTAAAAGTGCTGGTGCAATCCGCGTCGCCTTCGGAAGCGGAACCAGGCCACGAGCGACGCGCCGTCGACCACGCCCCCGAGCGCGATCGCGGTGGCCAAGCGGGGCCGTCGGCGGCAGGCTGAGGCCGCGGTGGACCCGGCGGACGCGAGGGCCGCCGCGTTCCTCAAGCGCGTCCTACGGCCGCCCGAGCCGATGTAGCCGGTCCCGACCGTCGTTCAGTCTACCAGCGCGTCCAGCAGCGCGACCGCCGCCTCCGGCATTTCCGTCCGGAAATGG
>DATAPS010000196.1:0-3052 GCA_036265085.1 Acetobacteraceae bacterium
CGCAGCGCGACATACGGCGTCTGACGGACGGCATCGCCGAGGCGTATCTCGCACTCGCCTCCGCGCTCCATGCCCAGGACGCCAACGAATTCGCGGCGGTGCTGGTCCGGCTCGCGCTCGACATCCGCCCTGAGTTCACCGCGGCGCGCCTGCTGGATGCCGACATCAAAGATGGCGGAAAGCATCCTGCGCTCGCCCTTGAGATACTCGCCCCGGTGGGCGCAGACGATCCGCTCATCGCGGTTGTCGAGCTCCGCCGTGCCGCGACTTATGACCGTATGGGAAACACCGAGGAGGCGCTTCGCATCCTGGACGATATGACGCGGAGCTATCCGAGCCGCCCCGAGCCGCTCGAGCTCAAGGGCGACATCCTCCGCAGCAAGCGACGCTTCGCCGACGCGGTGACCGCCTACGATGGCGCGATCGCACGCGTGCCGGATCCGCGCCGCGCCGATTGGGTGCTGTTCTACGATCGCGGCATCGCGCTCGAGCGGTCGCATCAATGGCCGCGCGCCCAGGCGGATTTCGACAAGGCGCTCGCGCTCTCGCCCGATGAGCCGTACGTCCTCAACTATCTCGGCTATTCCTGGACCGAGCAGGGGCACAATCTCGGTCAGGCCCGGCAAATGATCGCCCGTGCCGTAGAGCAGCGGCCGAACGACGGTTCGATCCTCGACAGCCTCGGTTGGGTGATGCTGCGGCAGGGCGACATCCCCGGCGCCGTCAAGACGCTGGAGCACGCCGTCGAATTGGATCCGGTCGACGCGGAGGTGAACGGCCATCTCGGTGACGCCTACTGGGCCGCAGGTCGCAAGGCCGAGGCGCGATTCCAGTGGCAGCGTGCGCTCACGCTCAATCCGGATCCGGACGCTGCGGCTCGGATTGAGGCGAAGCTGAAGGACGGCGAGGGACAGGGCGCCAAGCAGCCGGCCACGGCGGAAAAGACTGTCCCCCAAACCACGCAGTGACACCGCTCGTTGAGGCGGCGCCGGCCAAGGTCAATCTCTACCTCCATGTCGTCGGACGCCGCGGCGACGGCTATCATCTGCTCGACAGCTTGGCTGCCTTCCCGCCGATCGGGGACGAACTGCGCGCCGAGCCATGCACGGATGGTCTCGTCCTCTCCGTCACCGGTCCCTTCGGTCCGAGGCTCGCGGGCGATGCGGACGATCTCGTGCTGCGCGCGGCCCGCGCCCTCGCGGCCGCGACGGGGGCCGCGCCGCGCGCCCGCTTGATACTGACGAAGCGTCTTCCGGTTGCCTCCGGCATCGGTGGCGGCTCCGCGGACGCGGCGGCTGCATTACGCATTTTGGCACGGCTCTGGGACGTCGCGATTCCGCCGAGTGTTGCCGAGCGGCTGGGTGCCGACGTCCCGGTGTGCCTCGGCTCGTACCCAGTCCGCATGACCGGCATCGGCGAGCGGCTCTCCCCCGCGCCGCCGCTGCCGTCGGCCGGAATTGTGCTCGCCAATCCGGGACACGCGATCCCGACGCCTGCCGTGTTTCAGGCGCTCAACAACCCATTCTCCCGGTCTGTCGAACTCCCTCCGTTCTGGCGCGGCCTGGAGTGTTTCGTCGCGTGGCTCGCAGCGCAGCGCAACGACCTGGAGCCGTCCGCGATCGGCCTCTGCCCGGTCGTCGCCGATGTTCTCCTGGCCTTGCGGGCGCTCCCGGAATGCCGTCTCGCGCGCATGAGCGGCTCCGGCGCGACCTGCTTCGGGCTTTTCGCGAGCGCGGCTGAGGCATGCGATGCCGCCGACCGGCTCCGGCGCTCGGCGTGGTGGGTCTGGGGCGGTCCGCTCGCGGGCGCCGAGATGGTCGCGGCGGACCTCCCGAGGGGTTGCCGAACCAGCATGAGCGGCCATACACACGCCGCGCAATGGGGCGTCGCCAAGCGGTAAGGCAGCGGATTTTGATTCCGCCATACGGAGGTTCGAGTCCTCCCGCCCCAGCCAGATTCCAAACTTTTTCCGCAATTGAGGGTATCCCTGGGAAGACCAGGAGTGTGGCACCATCTTCCGACGCGATGGCCGGGGAGTGCCGATGGGTCAGGTCGTAAGCCTCAACCGCTCGGGCGAAGATACAATATGGGCGGTGATGGCTTCGATCGGACGCACGACCCGTGTCGCCGAGATCTACCCGAACCGCCTCGCAGCGCTCGCCGACCGGGCTTGGCGTGAACAGCAGGTCCGCGCCTACGAACATTTTCTGAGCACCACTCTGCAGGGCGTGCCGCGCTACAGCGTGGCGCCGATCCGTCGGACGGACTTACCGCGGTCGTGGAAGCCGCTCCCTGCGCTCGGGTTCCTACGCGGTCAGTTCATCTAGAGCGTTCCCTCGCTGACTGGAAATATCCGGCGTTTCGGAGGTAGTTGGCACACTCTGTTGGGGTGATGGCGTCGGCGATCCCAGCGAGCGCGGCCCAGAGCGCGTCGACGGTGCGGAGCGCCTTGGCGCGCAGGACCGCCTTGGGTTTTGCGAAGACCTGCTCGATCGGATTGAGATCGGGGCTGTATGCCGGCAGGTAGACGAGTTGCGCGCCCGCGGCCTCGATCGCGGCGCGCACACCGGCCACTTTGTGGGAGCCGAGATTGTCCATGATCACGAGGACACCTCGAAAAACTTGTAGCGAAACGGCCCGATGAGAAACCAACCCGAAACGCCACCGTCATGGCGTTCTTCGAGGTGTCCACGAGATCATCGGGGCGCAGCGTCGGCACCAGAACCTGTTCGACGTAGGCGAGGAACAGCTCGGCGTTGATCGCGCCGTCATATACGCATGGCGCCACCAGCCCGTCATCGCGCAGGCCGGCAATGAAGGTCGATGTTTTCCAATGCCCCTGCGGAACGGCCGCGACCACGCGCTGGCCTCGTGCAGTGCGGCCCCGCAGTCGGGTCACGTTCGTCTTGACCCCAGGTCTCGTCGATGAAGACCAGCCGCCCCGGCTTCAGCCCGGGTTGCTGCTCGCGCCAGTCAGCGCGGGCCGCGGCAATGTCGGGGCGATCCTGCTCGGCCGCGCGGAGCGACTTTTTTTGAACGTCAGCCCGAGCCG
>DATAPS010000197.1:0-2590 GCA_036265085.1 Acetobacteraceae bacterium
CGATAGAACGCGAGCCGGTCCTCGGCGCCGAGCGACCGCAGGCCGTCATGCAGCTCGCGGGCAACGATGGCGCCGGAGGCTTCGCCGCGTTCGGACAGCAGGGCTTCGGCGAAGTGCTGCACGCGCTCGAGCGGCGATACCCCCGTATCGATCCTGCCGCTCAGGGCGATCGAGGCCCATAGCCCGTCGGGCCATGGAAGCGCCGGAGTTTGCGGGAATGACGGTGACATGGCTGGGGATCCTTGCGAACAATCTCAGCGGAAGCGGGCGGGCGGTTCGTAGAGGCCGCCGGAGGAGCGCACGAGGTCGTCGATCGATCGGGCGGCGAGCAGGTCGCGCGTCGCGGTCTGCGGGTCGATGCCGAGATCGGCAGGCAGCATCACGATGCCGCGCCGGCGCAGATCCGCGGTCGTTTCGGCTGACGCCAACCGGCCGAACGCCGTGTCGCCGGCGACGGCGCGCAGCGCCGCGGTGCGTTCCGCGCCCGACCGGCAGAGCAGCAGGTTGGCGACGCCTTCCTCGGTGATCACGTGGGTGACGTCGTCACCGTAAATCATCACCGGTGGCAGCCGGAAGCCGGCTTTCTCCGCGAGATCGAAGGCGTCGAGCCGCTCGACGAAGCTCGGCGAGCCGTCCGGCTGCTTCGTCTCGACCATCTGCACGACGAGCTTGCGCCCGCGCAGCACGTCGCCCGCCTCCGCTCCGGCCCGCAGCCATGGCGGGCTCGGATGCCGGCGCCCGCGCGCATCGGCGCCCATGTTGGGGGCGCCGCCGAACCCGGCGATGCGGCCCTTCGTGGCGGTCGAGCTGTTGCCGTCGGCATCTATCTGTAAGGTCGCACCGATGAAGAGGTCGCAGGCGTAATGGCCCGCCACCTGCGCCAGCGCGCGGTTCGAGCGCAGGCTGCCGTCCACGGCCGACCGGGAAGATGTCGGCATGGGCCGCCATGTAGCGCTCCATGCCGAGCTCGGAGCCGAAGCAGTAGACACTCTCGACGGAGCCCGCCTCGATCGTCGGGATCAGCGTGGGGTGTGGGTTCAGGACGAAATGGGTGGCGATCTTGCCGCTCAGGCCGCGGGCCACGCCGAAGGTCGGCAGGATGAGCTCGATCGCCGCCGTGGCGTAGCCGATGCCGTGATTGAGGCGCCGGACCTCGTAGCGCTCGTACACCGCCACGATGGCCATCATCGCCATCAGGATTTTGCCCTCGCGGATCTTGGGATCGCGGGTGAAGAGCGCCTCGATGGCGTAGGGACGGCCGGCCGGCACGATGGCGTCGACCCAGTCGCCCGGCACGTCGACACGCGGCAGATGCTCGACGATCTCGTTCACCTGCGCGGCGACGATGCCGCGGCGGAAGGCGGTCGCCTCTACCAGTGTCGGCGTGTCCTCGGTGTTCGGGCCGGTATACAGGTTGCCGTCGCGGTCGGCCTTGTCCGCGACGACGAGGGCAACATGCGGCGTCAGATCGACCATCATGCGCGCGTAGAGTTCGAGATAGGTGTGGATCGCACCGATCTGGAGCCGGCCGGCCTCGACCAACTGCGCGAGCTTGCGGCTCTGCGGACCGGCGAAGGCGAAATCGAGGCGCCGCGCGATGCCGCGCTCGAACACCGAGAGATGCTGGGGCAGCGCCAGCACCGACTGCACCATGTGCAGGCCGTGCACGCGCGCCGGATCGACATTCGCCAGGGCGGCGGCGAGCAGGTCCGCCTGCTTCTGGTTATCGCCTTCGATGGTCACGCGGTCGGCTGGCGCGATGATCGCTTCGAGCAGCGCCGTTGCCCGCTCCGGCGGGCAGATCTTCGTCCCCGCGTCGCAGACCGACCGAAGCCGCGCGCGACGGTCGTCACGGCCATTCGCCGTTCCACCAGGATTTTCTGACATCGTGGATCTCCTTTCAGCCGATCGTCGACGGGACCGTCGATACGAACCGGAGAGTGGGGACGGCTCATTGAGTGGAGAAACGATATTTGGTACTTTCAGTGATCGTAATCTACGATCAATATCCAATGCTCGATTTCAATCTCCTCCGCGCCTTCGTCGCTGTCGCCGAGTGCGGCGGTTTCCGTCGCGCGGCCGAACGGCTGCATCTCACCCAGTCCACGGTGAGCCAACAGATCAAACGCCTTGAGCTGGAGGCGGGCCGGGGGCTGTTTCGCCGCAGCACGCGGGCCGTGGCGCTGACGGATGAGGGCGAGATGCTGCTGGGCGATGCGCGCCGCCTACTGCAGCTTGAGGAGGCGGCGCGCCACCGCCTGGCAGCGCCGCGACTCTCAGGGGTTGTGCGGCTCGGCGCCGTCGAGGAAGCCGCGGGCGATACGCTGCCCCCCGCGCTCGGCCGTTTCGCCCGGCAGCATCCGGAGGTGCGGCTGGAGGTTCAGGTCGGCGTCAGCGCCGACATGATCGCGCAAATCGATGCGGGCACGCTTGACGTGGTGTTCGCCAAGCGGCCCTGGGCCACGTCGCGCGGCCGGCTGGTCTGGCGCGAGCCCCTGGTCTGGGCGGCTGCCGACACCTTCGAATTGGTCCCCGGCGCCAGCCTGCCGCTGGCTCTCTACCGCGAGCATTCGGTCTCGCGCGAGGCGGC
>DATAPS010000198.1:0-2917 GCA_036265085.1 Acetobacteraceae bacterium
GCCGTGCGGCGAGCGCCCGACCTCGACGGCCTGCATCATGCCGGACAACGGATCGAGCACCGCGACCTTCTGCGCGAACCGCTCGGTGATCCAGAGCTTCCCGTCTGGCGCGAAGGCGATGTCATCCGGCCCGCCGGGCACGTTGTAGGTCCGCACCGGATCGAGCGTCGTGGCATCGATTGCGACCGTCGTGCCGTCCACACGGTTGTTTACGTAGATCAGCTTCCCGTCCGGCGAACGGAACAACTGATGCGCGCCCTTGCCGGTTCGGATTCGCCGGGTGACGTGACCGTCAACAGGATCGACCACCGCGACGTTGTCGGATCCCATGTTCGCCACCAGGACCTGTCCGTTCTGGACCAGGACGCCGGCCGGGGCGGGTCCGACCGGCGCGTCCCAAAGCACCGCCATCCTCCTGAGATCGATGGCAGCGAGCTTGCCGGTCCCCTGCAACGAGACGAACACCATCGAACTGTCGGGCGTATAGGCGAGGTGGCTCGGCATCGCGGCGAGCAGGAAGCGATGCACGAGCTGCATCGTCGCCGCATCGTAGACGTCGACCTGGTTGCGCGCGAGGCCGTTGACGACGAGCAGCTTGCCGTCCGGGCTGAAGCCGAGCTGATACGGATCGGCCACCGGCATGCGCCGGCGCAGCTCGAAGCTGTGCGGATCGAGGAACAGGATCTCGTTACCGACGGTGTCGCCCACCAGCAGTTCGCGCCCGTCGGGCGAGAGCGCGACGTGATGCGGCTCGCGCAGCACGGGGATACGCCGCACCTCTTTGAGCGTGGCCATGTCAACCACGCTCAGCGACGCGCCGGCGGAGTTCACCACCAGCGCGAGTCCGCCCGCCGCATCCGCGATCCCGGCGGACGCGAGCACAGTCAAGACCCCGAGCACCAGCGGGAGCCAACGCCTCATGCGAACCTCGTCAATTCCTTAAGGGTCGATCCTATAGCACGATCTTCGCGCGTTGGGGTCCAGGTCCGCTCGGCGTCCCTCTCACCCCTGGACCGTCACAGCCGCCATGTCCTCGACGGGCGGCTCGCTGTTTACCTCGGGCGCGGTCGGCTCGACCGCGTGGAACTTGCGATAGTCGATCGCCCAGTCGCCCTCCTGGGTGAACCCGAATATGTCGGCATAGCGGTAGCCGAACAGCACCTCGGTCGGCAAATACGACACGCGCGCATGGACCGTCTGCGCGATGCGCTCGTCTAGCCCGGTGACCGTGACCAGGATCTCGGCCTCGACCGCATCGAGGTCCTCCGCCGTGCAGCCGTAGAGCGGGCTCATCTCGTCGACGGGATGCATGAATTGGTACGACATCGCGAAAATCGGCGTGCGGCTGCGGGCCAGCTTCAGGTCGTAGAATCGCCGCATGAACGCGCCCTCGCTCGTGCGCTCGTTGCGCACCAGCGTCGCGGTCACCTCGGCCTGCACGATCTGGCTCAGCCGCTCGTTGCCCATCCGGCCGATCAGAGTTGGAACTCCATCTTGCGGCGCGACCACCAGCACCTTGGCGAACAGCACCCGCGCGGTCGGGCGGGAGACGCGAGCGAAGATCAGGCCGGTCGCCAACGCGACGAAGATGATCCCGAACAGCGTCTCCGCTGTCATCAGGAAATTGGCGTAGACGGTTGCCGGCGCCAGCACGCCGTAGCCGATCGTGCCGAAGGTCTGAACGCTGAAGAAGAACGCGTCTAGGAACGAGCCGGGCCTCGCGTTCGCGATCGCACCGGGCTGCGCGAGGTAGAGCAACGCGAAGAAGCTGTTGGCGAGGAGATAGGCCAGCGCGGCAAGGCCGAGAAACCGCGGCCAGCTGACGGTGAGCGCCGTGTG
The DNA here is from genome assembly GCA_036265085.1 of Acetobacteraceae bacterium. GTDB lineage: Bacteria > Pseudomonadota > Alphaproteobacteria > Acetobacterales > Acetobacteraceae > DATAPS01. The sequence goes on from DATAPS010000198.1 coordinate 1,840, forward strand.
ATAGAAGTCGTCCCGCCAGTTCGTACGGAGTCCGACCCGGCGGATCCCGGTCTGTGCGTTGCGGCTGCGCTTCGGCGCACCCGGCAGCCGCGCGGGCCGGATCCTTCCCCCGCGCATGAGCCGTCGCGCAATGCTCGTATCGACGACGATGTCACGTTCGCGGCGAAACAGCTTCATTGCGCGCGGCACTCCGTGTCTCTCCTGAAGTGTCGGGACACCCTCACGTGTTGACAAGCATTTACCGGTCGAGGCGATCTGGCGCCGGGAAGTTGCACGGGCCGCACGGGGGCTACAGCGCCCGCTCCAGATATCGGACGACCCTTCCCCCGCCGCCCGCGCCGGTCCCGGCTTCGGCAAACCCCAGAGCGGCATGGAATGCGTCAGACCCGGGGTTCGGGGGATCGCGGTTCACCTCGCAGACGATGCGCTTATGTCCGGCCGCACGGGCCGCCGCGAACACATCGTCATATAGCCGCCGGGCCAATCCGCGCCCGCGCATCTCCGGGGACACGCACACACGATCGACGTACACGAACCGCCGATGCCGCGAGCGGAACCAACGATAGTTCGGACTGGCGTAGTCCGAAGTCTCGTCGAACGCGACAATGAACGCCGCCACCGACCCGATCACCCGAGCCCGGCACGACGCCGCCAGCAGCCGCTGCAGCGCGTGATGGTCCAGCAGCGACAGTTCCGCCGCGTGCGCATTGTTCAGCGCGAGCAGCGCCGGCAGATCGCGGTCCGCCGGCGCCCGGAGATCATCCAGCGACAAACGGGCAGTGGCCCTCGGTCAACGGGCGGAACGCCTGGTCGGCCGGGATCGTCGCGATCAGCTTGAACATGTCCCACTCACCGGTCGACTCCGCCGGCGTCTTTGTCTCGAACAGATAGACCGGATGCATCTTGCGCCCGTCGGCACGGATCTCGCCCTTCCCGAATAGCGGGTCGTCCGTCGGCAGGCGCTTCATCTCGGCGACGACCGCGCGCCCGTCCTGCGCGTCACCAACGCCCTTCACCGCCTTGAGGTAATGAACGACGGCCGCATACACGCCCGCCTGCATGTCGTTGGGCATGATGT
>DATAPS010000199.1:0-9735 GCA_036265085.1 Acetobacteraceae bacterium
CTCGGGGCGCGTGGCGGGCCGAGTCCCCGCGACCCGGCAGTCTCAATGGGGCTTCGCCGCCACCGCCGCGCGCGTGCAGGCCGGCACGCTCCGTCCGCCGCGCCCTCGCGCAACGCCGCGGAAGCCGTCGGCGCGCAGGCCGTATGAGCGGCTGCCGCGCCGGTTCGGCTGGCTGGTGGCGCTGGTGCCGGGGGATGCGGTGGGGTTCGGGCTCAACCTGGTGCAATTGCTGGGCGAGCCGGAGATGCAGGCGCTGTTGAAGGCGGCGCCGCAGCTCCATCGGATCCTGCGGCCGCTGTGCCGGATGCTGGCCGCCGAGCCCACCCCCGAGCTGCTGCCTCCGCTGCCGCCCCGCGTGCGCAAGCCGCGCCCGCGCCGCGCCCAACCCGCCCGGGACCGCGCGGAGTATCCGCTCCCGACATACCGCACGCGCGGCGGACAGCTCATGATGAAGCTGTCCGAGAGCATCTCCGTCCCCGTGGCCGCTTCGAAAAATCGCGCTTAAGCACGCCGCGCCTATGCACGACCGCGTTGTTCCGATATCGAAATATGTGTCGCCTCGCATTTCCACCGCGCATCCCCGGTGCTTCGCCGAACGGCCGACAGCCGATCCGCTGAGCATTCGTCCGCCCGCTTGTGGTTGCGGCGAGGCTACGGATGCGGAACAAGCACCGTCAACCGAGCGGTGGGCGGATGCGAACGCGGTTGCCACGATCGTCGCGACTGTGGGCGGCCGGCGGCAGGCCGCTGCTCCCGGCCTGGGCGCTCGGCGCGATCTGCCTCCTCGTCTGGTTGCTCGTCTGGACTGGCGTCCCCGGCCTGCGGGCGTCGATGCGCGAGCGGACGCTCGACGTGCTGCTGCCGCTCCTGCCGGCCGGCCCGCCGTCGACGCCCGGCGTCAGCGTCGTCGATATCGACCGCGCGACGCTGGACCGTTTCGGTCCCTGGCCATGGCCGCGCGCCCGTCTCGCCCGGCTCGTGGACCTGGTCGCCGCGGCCGCCCCGGTTGCCCTCGGCCTCGACATCCTTCTCGCCGGCCCCGACCGGTTCGCAGCGCCAGCCGCCGACGGGGACGCGGCACTCGCGCACGACCTCCAGGGAGCGCCGAGCGTGCTCGGCTTCGCCTTGGCCCCGCCGGGGCTCGAGACGGATCTCGCCCCGACGGCCGTTCTCGTTGGCGGCCAGCCGTCCTTGCCCGGCATATGGCGCGCACCGGGGGTGGTCGGTCCGGAACCGGCGCTCGCCGCCGCGGCGCAAGGCTTCGGCGCCCTCATCGCCGCCGCGGACCCGGACGGGCCAGTGAGGCGGGTGCCGCTGCTCGTGCTCGCGGGTGACGTTCTGCGGCCCGGCCTCGCGCTCGAGCTCGTGCGGGTCGCCTACGGCGCCTCGGCGCTGATCATCGATGCCGACGGGATGGTCCGGGCCGGACCGGTCGCCGCCCCGGCCGGGCAGGACGCGACGCTGCGCATCCTGCGCCCCGATCCGGCGCGCTGGACCGCCCGCGCGCTCTCCGCGGCAGCGCTGCTGGCGGATCCGTCGGCGACGTCGGGGCTGAGGGGCCGAATCGTGCTGATCGGCGCGAGCGCCCCCGAAGCGGGCGGCCTGCGCGTGACGCCAGCCTCGGCCGCGACGCCCTCCGTCCAGATCCAGGCCGACGCCGTCGAGGCGCTGCTCGGCGGACAGGTGGCGGCCCGCCCGTGGTGGCTGGACGATGCGGAAACCGGGGCGGCGGCGGCCCTCGGCGCGGTGGCGCTGCTGCTCGCGCTGCGCCGGCGCCCCGCCACCGGCACGGGCATCGTCGTGGCGATTGCGCTGGGCTGGACGGGTGCGGCGGTCGCGGCCGAGCCATCGGCCGGATTGCTGCTCGATCCGGCCGGTCCCGCCGTCGTGACGCTGCTGACATTCGGGGTTGCCGCGCTCGCGCGGTTCGCGCAGGACGAATGGCGCGCCCGCCTGCTGCGCGCGAGCTTCGAACAGCATCTCGCGCCCGACGTGGTCCGGCGCATCGCCGCCGATCCGGGGCGGCTGCGCCTCGAAGGCGAGCTGCGCGACATCACCGCCCTGTTCACCGACATCGAGGGCTTCACCGCGATGACCGAGCGGGTCGGGCCCGCCGACCTCATCGCCCTGCTTGATGCTTATTTCGACGCGATGACCGACGTCATCACGCGCCACGGCGGCATGATCGACAAGATCGTCGGCGACGCCGTCGTCGCCATCTTCAACGCCCCGTTCGATCTGCCGGAGCATCCGGCCCGCGCGGTCGCGTGCGCCCTTGCGCTGCTCGAGGCGAGTGAGGCGGTGCGGCGATCGCCGCTCGGCATGCGCCTCGTGCTGGGCCGAACCCGCATCGGCATCGAGACCGGCCCCGCGATCGTCGGCGACGTGGGGGGCGCCCGCAAGCTCGACTACACCGCCCACGGCAACGCGATGAACGCCGCGGCGCGGCTCGAGGCGGCGAACAAGGAGCTGGGATCGAGCATCTGCATCGGCCCGGGCACCGCCGCCCGCGTCGACGCCGCGTCGCTGCGCAAGATCGGCCGCCTCACCTTGCGAGGCCGCAGCGAGCCGGTGGACGTCTTCACGCCCGTCGCGCTCCCCACCGCGGCGGCCTGAACGGCCGCTACGGGACCGACGCGAAGGCGGCGGCGATGCGCGGCGCGCCCCAGAGATGCGGGGGGGTCGGCTCGCTCCCGGGCGCCGCGATGTCGGTGCCATACCCCGGTCCGACTTGCACCGCTTCATTGACCCCGATCACGGTGACCAGGCCGCGCTCCGTGAACACGCCGAACACGCCGTTGCTCGGCCCGGCGAAGAACCGTGTCCCGCGCACCGCGATCAGGCCGAACGGCGAGCGGACCGCCATGTCGATCTTCGCCGCCGCCTCGTCGCGATCGAACACCATCGGCCCACGGCCGAGCTGCAAGACGCCGCCGACGCCGAGCAGATAGCGGTCGATCCGCAGCATCGTATCCGCGCCGAGTCGGACGAGCGTCGCCGTTCCCAAGCGCATCGACAGCGCCGAAGCGGCGCCGGTGCCCACCTGCTCGCCCACGAAGACCTCCGCGGCGGGAGCGAGCGGGCGGCGGGTGGCGACAGCTTGCACGAAGGCATCGCCGCGCACCGCTTCCACCATTCCGGCCGCCACGGTCGCCGCCCATGTGGTCACGCTGGGCAGCGCGGCAGCGGACAAGGCGAGGACGGCGCGGCGGGTGGTCGTCATGGGTCGGACGATAGTCGATACCAGCCGGCGGTTCACGCCCTATCGTTGCAGACGCCTACCGGTTCCCGGCGACCGGGGTCAGCGCGCCCTGGCCCGCGAACTGATCAACCTGATCGGCCTCTATTGTCTCGTCTCCATCACGCTCAGCGTGTCCGACGTGCCGGTCCCCGAACCGGAGTGGCGCTGACCCCGAAAGATTTCCATCCCCTGCGGCGCAACCCGGCGGACGGCTCTGCTTTCTCAGACGCGCGGGCCCGGCGATCGCCGGACCGCCGGGAGCTGCGCAGGCGTCGATGAAACTTGTCATTTTCGGGCTTTCGGTCAGCTCCTCCTGGGGCAACGGACACGCGGTCCTCTGGCGCGGCCTGATCAGGGCGCTGCTCCGCGGCGGCCACTCCGTCGTCTTCTTCGAACGCGATCTCTTGTTCTATGCCGAGCATCGCGACCTGACCGAGCTGCCCGAAGGCGGCGAACTCGTCATCTACCCCGAGTGGAATGCTGTCCGGGCGCGTGCGCGCGACGCGCTCGCCGCAGCCGATGTCGGGATGGTCACGTCCTACTGCCCCGATGCAATCGCCGCGACCGAGCTTCTGCAGCAGCAAGCCGGTGCGCTCCGCTGCTTCTACGACCTCGACACCCCGGTGACGCTCGCACGCCGCGCCGCCGGCGAGAGCGTCGAGTATCTCGGCCCCGACGCTCTGGCGCCGTTCGACCTGGTGCTGAGCTACACAGGCGGACGGGCCCTCGGAGCACTTTCGGACGAGTTGGGCGCGCGCCGCGTCGTTCCGCTGTACGGCTCGGTCGACCCCGTCGCGCATCATCCCGTCCACGCAGGATGCGAGCCGCGCGCGCTGCTCTCCTATCTCGGCACCTACGCCCCCGACCGGCAACCCGCGCTGGAGCGGCTGTTCATCGAACCGGCGCGCCGACATCCGGAGGATCGATTCGTGATCGGCGGCGCGCAATATCCGGAGCAGTTCCCGTGGACGCCGAACATCTGGTTCGTCCGGCACGTCGAATCCGACCGGCATCCGCAGTTCTATTGCGCCTCCCGCATGACGCTGAACGTCACGCGCGCGGCGATGGCGCAGATGGGATTCTGCCCGTCCGGCCGTCTGTTCGAGGCCGCCGCATGCGGCGTCCCGATCCTGAGCGACGCCTGGGACGGACTCGACGCCTTCTTCACGCCCGGAGACCAGATCGTGGTCGCAGACGACACCGAAGACGCGCTCGCCGCTCTCGCCATGCTCGATGCGGATCTCGCGGCGATCGGAAGGCGCGCGCGTGAACGGGCGCTCGCGGAACACACCGCGACGCAGCGTGCGCGCGAAATGCTCGACGCGTTCGCCGCTTCGCGCGTCGCCGGCTGACCGCGATGTGGGGCATCATTCCGGCGGCCGGGCAGGGCACGCGCCTCCAGCCGCTCGCCTTCTCGAAGGAACTCCTGCCCATCGGGAGCCGCACCGACGAGCGCGGCGTCGAACGGCCGCGCGCGGTCAGCGAATATCTCGTCGAGCGCATGGTCCGCGGCGGGGCGGCGAAGATCTGCTTCGTGATCTCGCCGTGGAAGAGCGACATCGTCCAGTACTACGGCAGCAGCCTCGGCGACACGGCGTTCGCCTATGTCGTGCAGAATCAGGCAAACGGGCTGTGCGACGCGATCTTCCGGGCGCTACCGCTGATCGCACCCGACGAGCCGGTGCTGCTCGGTCTGCCCGATACGATCTGGTTTCCGGCGGATGCTTTGCGCGACGTGCCGAACGACCGGCTGTCCTTTCTGCTGTTTCCGGTCGAGCAGCCCAGCCTGTTCGATGCGGTGCTGCTGGATCGAAACGGCCGCGTCCGCGAGATCGAGGTCAAAGTCGCATCGCCGCATTCGCACTGGATCTGGGGCGCGTTCAAGCTGCCGGGCGCGTTGCTGCATCGCCTGCACGATCTGTGGCTCGCGCGCGAGCGGTGCGACGAATACATCGGGACACTGGTGAACGCCTACCTCGCGGGCGGCGGCGAGGCGTATGGCGTGACGAGCGGCCGGAGCTACGTCGATGTCGGCACGCTGCATGGCTATCGCGAAGCGGTGCGGCTGCTCGACGGCGCACTCGGGACCGCACCGAGCGCCGCAGCATGGCACCATGTCGGCGGCCCGATTCTGCAGACCGCGATTAGCGGCGACGTGGTGCGATGAATGCGGAGCCCGGTCTTCGGACTGTGTGGACCCCGGAACATATCCGTGACCGCGTCGCCGCGCTCGGCCCGTGGTTCCACAACCTGAACCTCAACGGGGTCCAGACCGCGCCCGATCATTTCCTCGGCGACTATCCCGCCGCGAAGTGGCGCCGTTTCGCCGATGCGATCCCGGCCGACCTGAGCGGGCGCACCGTGCTCGACATCGGCTGCAATGCCGGCTTCTACGCGATGGAGATGAAGCGGCGCGGCGCCGCGCGCGTGCTCGCGGTCGACTCGGATGACGATTATCTCGCGCAAGCCCGGTTCGCCACCGAGGTATCAGCACTCGACATCGAATTCCGCATGCTCTCCGTCTACGACGTGGCGGCGCTCGGCGAACGATTCGACATCGTGATTTTCATGGGCGTGCTCTACCATCTGCGCCACCCGCTGCTCGCGCTCGATCTGATCCACGAGCACGTCGCGAAGGATTACCTGATCTTCCAGTCGATGGAGCGCGGGTCCCGCGATCTGCTGCCGCTCGCCGCGGACTACGAATTCAGCGAAACGGCGGTGTTCGATCAGCCCGGTTTCCCGAAACTGCACTTCATCGAGAACAGCTACGCGCACGATCCGACGAACTGGTGGGTTCCCAACCGGGCATGTGTCGAGGCGATGGTTCGGAGCGCGGGCTTCGAGATCGAGACGATGCCGGAGGACGAGACCTATATCTGCCGGCGACGTGCGCGGATGCCGGGCAGCGATCGCGCGGTCTATCCGGTGCGCGAGATTTCACGCCGATAGAGTGCACACCCATGCTGACGGTGCTCAGCGTCGCCTACCCGCTGGCCCCGGTCGACCCTGGAGCGATCGGCGGTGCGGAGCAGATCCTGTCGGCCATCGACACCGAAATCGTTGCACGCGGCCATCGCTCGATCGTCGTCGCATGCGAGGGTTCGCAGGTGAGCGGCGAACTTCTCGCGTTTCCGCTCCCCGCGGAGCCTTATGACGATGCGGCCCGCACCTGCGCGCAGGCCACGGTTCGCAACTTGCTCGCAGCGAACGCGGCACGCGCCGACGTCGTCCATATGCATGGCATCGATTTCGATGCGTATCTGCCGCCGCCCCGCCCTCCGACGCTCGCGACATTGCATCTGCCGCCGAGTTGGTACGCGACGGCGGCCCTGAACCCGCCGCGGCCGGATGTCTGGCTCAACTGCGTCTCGCGCAGCCAGCACAGCGCGATGGCCGGCGTCGCGCACACGCCCAACCTGCTGCCGCCGATCGAAAACGGCGTCGATGTCGCAAGGTTCGCGGGCGCACGGCATGCAACGCGCGGTTACGCGCTGATGCTCGGCCGCATCTGCCCGGAGAAAGGTCAGCATCTCGCCCTCGCCGCGGCGCATCGCGTCGGAATCCCGCTTCTGATCGGCGGGATCGCCTACCCGTATCCGTCACACCGCGCATATTTCGACGAGCAGGTGACGCCCCTGCTCGATGGCAAGCGCCGGTGCCTCGGCGCGCTCGGCTTCGATCGCAAGCGGCGCCTGCTGGCCTCCGCACGATGCGTTCTGATCCCGAGCCTCGCGCCGGAAACGAGTTCCCTTGTCGCGATGGAGGCAATGGCGTGCGGGACGCCGGTGATCGCATTCACCGCGGGCGCGCTTCCGGAACTCGTCGAACATGGCTGCACGGGTTTCCTGGTCCGCGACGTCGCAGAGATGGCGGACGCGATCGGGGCTGTCGGCGGCATCGATCGCGAGAGTTGCCGCGAGACAGCGCGCTCACGTTTCGCGCTCGCACGCATGGTAGACGCTTACATCGGCGTCTACGAAAAGCTCGCCTCGCGATGACGCTGCTGCTGGAGCGATACGCTGGCCTCGCTTGTGGGGATATCGCCATCGCGGATACGACAGACGCGCTCGTCGCGATCGCGCCCGAATGGGAGGCGCTCTGGCGAATGGCAGAAGCCTCGCCGTTCCAATCCCCCGCCTGGCTGCTGCCATGGTGGCGCGCATTCGGGACGAGCGAGCCCCGCGTCGTCACGCTCCGGACCGATGGGGTGCTGAAAGGGATCCTGCCGCTCTATCTTCTCGACGAAGGCGACCAACGTAAGCTCCTGCTTATCGGCGTCGGAATCACGGACTACTGTGACGCGCTGATCGCCCCAGACCTCCCGACGCAGGAAGCCGCGGGAATCCTGCTCCACGCGGCACTCGCGAATGCCGAACGCAACGGAACAACATCCTGCGCGCTCACGGATCTGCCGCCGCGTGCCGCGCTCCAGATTGCTGCCGCACCTGAAGGTTGGCGCGAAGTCGCACTGCCGCAGACGCCGTGTCCCGTTCTGACGTTGCCTGCGGCTCAACCCGACGCACTCAAATCCGCTGTGCCAACACGCATTCTTCGAAAAATACGGCAAAGCCGGCACCGCGCGGAACGGAGCGGCGGCTGGTCCACGGAGGTCGCGAGCGAAGCCGATGCCCCCAATGCTTGGCGCGAACTCGCGCGTCTTCATCGCGCGCGATGGGATGCGCTCGGCCATCCCGGCGGCGTGCTGAGTGATCCGGATGTGCAGGCCTTTCATGACGACGCGATCCCCCTTCTCGCCGCGGCGGGTGTGCTGCGCATGCAAATCCTGCGTCTGCGCGACCGCATTGCCGCCGTGTACTACACGATGACCATGCCGCGCCGGCTCCTGTTCTATCTCAGCGCGTTCGACGGCTCGGATGCCTTCGCCAGTCCAGGTACACTGCTGCTCGCCGACATCGTCGAACGATCGATCGCCGAAGGAGTGCGCGAGCTGCATTTCCTGCGGGGCGCGGAGGCGTATAAATATGCATGGGGCGCAATAGATCGCTTGAACACAGGGCGGCTCCTGATTCCGCGATGATGCGCGACGACCCGATCGAACTGTATCGGTCCGGCGCGATCTCGGCACCGGTCGCGATCTCGCGCCTGCTGCTTTCGGGCGCCACGGCGGAACAGATCCTCGTACGCACGGACCCGCACGGCGCGCTCGCGCAGCTTGCGCGCGCGAAGAAGCAAGATCTCAGCGATCTGGGTGCAATGCTCGCGCAAGCCGGGATCCAGCACGATACGGCGGAGCCCTCGGTGTCGGCGGCGATCGCGAAAATCTCGGAGATGTTCGATCAGGCTGTGACGGTCTCGCCGGAAGCAAGCGTCGCGCTGTACTCCCTCGGCGATGCGCGCCTGCTCGATCAGGCCACGGCGGAACTCGTCGGCTGGCTCGAGCGCGAGCAGCTCACCGGACCGGACGCGGATGTGCTCGACCTCGGCTGCGGGATCGGGCGCGTCGCTGCCGCACTCGCGCCGCGATGCCGCGGCGTCATCGGTATCGACGTGTCCGCACAAATGATCGCAACGGCGCGGAAGCGCTACGCCGATGTGCCGGGGCTCCGCTTCGAAACCACGAACGGCGCCTCGATCGCGTTTCCCGACGGCAGCTTCGATTTGGTGCTCGCGGTCGATGTCTTCCCATATGTCGTGCAAGCGGGCGAGGCGCTCGCACGATGGCACGTCGCCAACGCCGCGCGGCTGCTACGCCCGGGTGGCGCTCTCGCGATTTTCAACCTGTCCTATCGCAGCGACATTCCTCGAGATTTGGCCGATCTCCATGCCTGGGCCCAGGCCTCCGCGCTGGCAACGCCGGTCGCGACGCTGCCGGACTTCACGATCTGGGATGCCACCGCGTTCGTCAGCCGCAAGTAGAAACCGCCCCCGCAGACCGGGCGTTGCCGCGCCGTCCACTCCCGGTGATGCAGAGCATGGAAGACGACATGTCCCGTCCGAAGATTGACGCGCGCCCGACGCGTGTTTCCGACGTCCTCCGCTCGTGGGACGTGCTTCCCGTCGCCGATCTCGAGATGCTGTTCGGCGCTGGGCCGCCGCTCGTCCTCGCGCCGCATCCGGACGACGAAAGCATCGGCTGCGGGGGCATCATCGCAGGCTGTTGCGCGCAAGGGCCGCCGCCGACCGTCGTCGTCGTCACGGATGGGGCGGCGTCGCACCCCGGTTCGCGGCGATGGCCCCCCGAGGCGTTGCGCGACCTGCGGGAGAGCGAAGCGCGGGAAGCCGTGCGCCGGCTCGGTCTTCCCGGCGACCGGATCCGCTTCCTGCGCCTGGCGGATGCCGCCGCGCCCCACGGCGGAGAGGCGTTCGACGGCGCCGTCGACGAGGTCTGCCGGGTCGTGATGTCAAGCCGCTGCGGCGCCGTCCTCGCCACCTGGAGCCATGACCCGCATTGCGATCACAAGGCGGTCGCCAAGATGGCGCGAGCGGTCGCCTGCCGCACCGGGGTGCCGCATTATGCCTATCCCGTCTGG
>DATAPS010000200.1:0-8512 GCA_036265085.1 Acetobacteraceae bacterium
AATCACGGACCCCCTCCGGCAGCTCCGTCGCATCCGTCACCAGAAAGCCCGCGCGCGCGTTCAGCGCACCCTGCGGCGCATACGCCATCGTCACGGGATCGCCGCGCTCGAGCCGTCGCAGCGACGGACTCGGCAAACCGAACGCAGCGCGGGGGCCGGAGGACAGCATCGTGTGCGCGGCCAGCGGCAGCCCGTTCGTCTGCAACAGCCGCGCCGCCTCGACCTCCGTCATCCCCGGGCGGATGCCGAACAGCACACGCCGCAACGCCTCGGACCCGAAGGTCGCGGCGAACTCGAAGCGCGCGAGTTGGTCGACGTCGTTGACCGCGCGCAGCCCGTCCGCCGGGTTCATGAACAGATCGTTCGCGTTGACCACCCTGCCCGACCCGCCGGCGATCTCGCGCAGCGCGTCGGCAATGAACGACGGCAGTTCGAGCCAGTCCGCCGTCGCGCCGGGATCGCTGGGGCCGAAGCTCTTCCAGCCCACTGCGCCAATGCTCATTCCGGCAGACAATCCGGCGTCGCGCAGCAGATCGCGGATCGACCTCTGCCGGTCGCGCGGCTGGCCGAGCAGGCTGAACGTCTGGCAGAGCACACGGTCGAAATCACCGGCCGCGAGCTCCGCATAGCCCCAGCCCTCGTTGCCGACGAATAGCGTCGGACGCCGGCCAGGCAATGCGACGAGCAGCGCCTCCTCGAAACGCGGATCGTAGCCGGTGAGATAGGCGATGTTCGCCGCGTGCTCGCGATCGCCATACACGACGAGCGCTTGCAAGCCGCTCGCCGCCGCCCGCCGCATCGCCTCGGCGACGCGCGCGAGATATGTGTCTCTCGGCACTTGCGGCTCGACGGTGGGCTCGCCGAACTCCGGCAGGGCGGCGTCAATCAGCCGTACGGCGTGGGTCATTGCGCGTGTCACTCCAGGGGATCGCCATGTGCGGCCGCTACGCAGCCTTCCGGTCGATCGACGAGATCCGACGCATCTTCGGCACCGTCAATCCGCCACCCAACTTCGCGCCGTCCTGGAACATGGCGCCGACCCGGCTCGCCCCGGTCGTGCGCCTGCATCCCGAAACGAAGGCGCGCCATCTCGACCTGCTCCGCTGGGGTCTCCTCCCGTACTGGGCGAAAGACCCGCAATCGACCCGCCAGCCGATCAACGCGCGATCGGAGACAGCAGCCTCGGCACCCATGTTCCGCGACGCGCTCGCCCGCCGCCGCTGCCTCGTCCCGGTGGATGCCTTCTACGAATGGAAGGCGAGCGGAAAGACGAAGCAGCCCTACGCGATCGCCCGTGCCGATGGCGCCGCGATGGCGCTGGCGGGACTGTGGGAGGGCTGGCGCGGCCCAGACGGAGAGGTGATCCGCAGCTACACGATCATGACCACCCAAGCAGCCCCCGCACTCGCGGAACTGCACGAGCGGATGCCGGTCGTGCTCGAACCCGAAGATTGGGCGGTGTGGTTGGGCGAGCTCGAGGGCGCGCCCGCCGATTTGCTGCGGCGCTCGGCTGCCGAGTTCCGGGTGTGGCCAGTCTCCCCCGCGGTCAACAACGTGCGAAACGATTCGTGCGACCTGCTCGACGGGCTCGTCACGGAACCCGAGCCAGCGCGAGCACCTCCTGCGGCGTGAGCCGCTGCGCCCGGAGCGCGTGCAGCGTCACCGCGCCATCGCGCTTGGCGAACCGTCTGCCCTCGGGATCGAGCAGCAGCGGATGATGGGCATAGACCGGCGTGGGCCAGTCCATCAGTGCCTGCAGCAGCCGGTGCACGTCGGTGGCATCCTTCAGGTCGGCGCCGCGTGTGACCAGGGTGACGCCTTGGAGCGCGTCGTCATGCGTGACGCAGAGGTGATAGCTCGCGGGCGCGTCCCGCCGCGCGAGCACCACGTCGCCGAACCGCTCGGGACGGCAGCTTATCTCGCCTTCGCTTTCCTCGACGAAGCGGAGATCGCGTCCCGCCGCATCCAGTGCGCGCGCCATGTCGATCCGCCACGCATGCGGCTCGCCCGCCGCGATGCGCGCCGCGCGCGCCTGCTCGGGCAGCTCGCGGCAGGTGCCGGGATAGAGCGGCGCACCATCGGGTGTGTGCGGGGCAGCGGCGGATCGGGCGATCTCCCGCGCGATGTCGGCGCGGGTGCAGAAGCACGGATACAGGAGCCCGCGCGCAGCCAGCGCGCCGAGCGCGGCCCCGTAGTCGGCGAGGTGTTCCGATTGGAGGCGAACCTCGCCGTCCCAGTCGAGGCCCAGCCAGGCGAGATCCTCCAGGATGGCCAGCCTGTATTCCGGCCGGCAGCGGGCGGGATCGATATCCTCGATCCGAAGGAGGAACCGGCCGCCCGCCGCCCGCGCCCGCCACCACGCGAAATGCGCGGCGGCCGCGTGGCCGAGATGCAGATAGCCGGTGGGGCTCGGCGCGAAACGAGTGGTCGGCGCGTCAGGCAAGAAAGCGCAACAGAGAAGGCGCGAGGGCGGCGGCGAATTCCTCGTGAATGCCGAGCTTGCCGTGCGGCAGGACCACGCTGCTCACCTCCGGCAATGACGCGAGCGCCTCCATTTCCGCGCGCGATTTCGGGGGCGTGTCGCGCCCATAGGCGACCAGGATCGGCACCCTCGCCCGCCGCGCCAGATCCAGGAACGCGTCGCGGCTTCCGAGAAGGTCGAGCCCGCCGGTGACGAACGCGCCCGACGCGAAGCGTGCGCCGGGCGCGCGCATCACGGCACGCTGGCCGCCGGTGAGCGGCCTCGTGCGGCTGTAGACGTGGCCCGCGACCATCATGCGGGCCATCAGCGGATTGACGTTCAGGCGGTAGAGCAGCGGTCCGACGACCGGCGCCTCGATCGCCCGCTGCAAGCGGCGCAGCAGAGGGCGGTCTCCGCCGAACGCCGTCGGCAGCGGGCCGCGCCAGGTCGGCGCCAGCAATACGAGCCGGCCCAGCCGGCCGGGCTGCCGGACGGTAAGATCAAGCGCGTAGGTCGCAGCATGGCCGGCGGCGATCGTGGCGTGCAGCGATCGCAGTTCGCGATCGGCGAAGTCGCTGAGGAACGCGGACAGGGCCGCCGGGCTCCAGCGGATGGCCGGCCGGGGCTCGTCGCCGAAACCGGGCCAGTCCGGCACGACCAGCCGCCCAGCACCCGCCCCGGCCAACTCTCCGATGAGAGCGTGGAGCTCTCCCCGCGTCGAGATCGAGCTCGGCGCGGGCAGGCAGAGGATGGGTGGCCCGTCGCCCTGCTCGTCCACGCCCACAGAGAGCGGGCAACCATCCCACGACCAGACGAAGGACCGTGTGACGATCGCGGTCATCGCATCGGTGCTCCGGTTCCGCCGCCGATATACCAGCGTCCGCGATCACGGCGCATACAACTGTGGAGCCCCGATGGAGACCGACGGAATGGCCGAACTCGAAGCGACCCGTCGGGATCCGGCGGCCGGACCCGCGCAGCAACTCGTCGTGCTCTGCCACGGCGTCGGCGCCAACGGGCGCGACCTCATCGACCTCGCCCCGGTCTGGGCGCAGGCCCTCCCCCACGCCGCCTTCGTCGCCCCCGATGGTCCGGAGCCCTACGACATGGCGCCAACGGGAAGGCAGTGGTTCAGCCTGATCGACAGGACCCCGGCGAAGCTGCTCGCCGGGGTCGCGGTCGCAGCCGGCGCACTCGACCGTTTCGTCACGGCGGAAGCCGCGCGACTCGGGCTCGGCCGCGACTCGGTCGCGCTGATGGGCTTCAGTCAGGGGGCGATGACCGTGCTGCACACGGGTCTGGCCTACGGCCCGAACGTCGGCGGGATCCTGTCCTTCTCCGGCGCGTGGCTGCCGCCACCCGTCGCCGCCGCGCGTCCGCCGGTTCTGATCGTGCATGGCGAAGCGGACGATGTGGTGCCGGTGTTCCGCTCGCGCGAAGCGGAAGCGGCGCTCCGCCGCGCCGGCGTCGACGTCACCGCACTTTATCGGCCCCGCGTCGGTCACTGGATCGACGATGCGGGCCTGACCGCCGGTGCGCAGTTCCTGACGCGGGTGTTCGCCGCCCATGCAAAGACGGCGTCGTAACGCCATGAGCGGAAAGGGGATGATCGCATTGTGAAACTTGGGGGGCTGGCTTGCGGCGCGTCCGCCTGGGTGTCATAAACGCGGTGGTCTTCGGCGTCGCACAATATCTCGCGGGTCGGAACACGACTCGACCCCGGATGTTGTGCCCGCGCCTGACAGGGAGCGGCACTTGCCCGACGGCGGTCAGCACTTTCCCGCGCTTGTGCTGAATGCGGATTTCCGCCCCCTATCCTATTTCCCGCTGTCGGTCTGGTGCTGGCAGGACGCGGTCAAGGCGGTATTCCTCGACCGCGTGAGCGTGCTCAACGAGTACGATGTCCTGGTGCATTCCCCCAGCGTCTCGATGCGCCTGCCGAGCGTGATCGCCCTCAAGGATTACATCCCGGCCGCCCGCAAGCCGGCCTTCACGCGGTTCAACGTATTCCTGCGCGACGCCTTCAGCTGCCAGTATTGCGGCGAGCGCGAACCGGCACCCGATCTGACGTTCGACCACGTCGTCCCGCGCTGCCGCGGCGGTCGGACGACATGGGAGAACGTCGTCACCGCGTGCGGCTTTTGCAATCTGCAGAAGGGCAGCCGGCTGCCGCGGGAGTGCCACATGTTCCCGCGCAACCCTCCCCGCCAGCCCTCGACCTGGGAGCTGCAGGATAACGGCCGCGCGTTCCCGCCGAACTACCTGCACGAGAGCTGGCGCGACTACCTCTACTGGGACAGCGAGCTGGAGAGCTGAGACCCGTCACGACGCCGTCCCGCTCGCCCAGATCGCCGAGCGGACCAGCGGGCAGGCTTCCAGCTCCGCGACTGCGCGATCGAGTTCGCCATGGTCGGCCGCGGTCGGCACCAGACGCGCTTCCAGCTCGATCTCCGTCTCGCTCTCCGACTCGGCCTCAGACCCGCTCGCTCACCGCGATCGCGACCTTGCACCCGGTTTTAATAACGCGCGCGAGCAGCCCGTAGGCGGGGGCCCGCTCCGCCTCGTTCTCGAGCCCGATGTCACGATGCTCCAGTTCCTCTGTACGGAACTGCTCGATCGTGCCGCGCAGCCCCGCCTCGTCGTCGCCGAGCTTCCCGGCCTGGGCGCAGTAGTGTTCGTCGATCGCCTCCTCGACGGCGACGGTGCACGCCATCGCCGCCCGCGTGCCGAGCGCAGCAGTCACCGCGCCGAGCGCAAAGCCGGCGACGTGCCAGAACGGCAGCAGCGCCGTCGGCCGTACCCGGCGCTGCGCCACGAGCGCACTGAAGGTGTCGAGGTGATGCTGTTCCTGCGCCTGCATATGTCGAAGCAGGTCGCCTTTCGGGCCACGGCCGAGCACCGCGATCTGGCCCTGATAGATCCGCTTGGCGCCATACTCGCCGGCATGATCGACGCGGATGATCCGCTCGACCAGCTCGCGTGCCGTGGGATCTCCCGGAAGCCGTTCGGTTGCCGTCTCGCTCATGGTCCACTCCAGCGGCTGCGCCACAGGAACGTGGCGAGTCCGCCGGAGAGCACCAGGGCATAGATCAGGTTCATCGCCGCGAACGACACCGGCACGGCAGGGATCAGGTAGGTCGCGTCCTCGCACGACTTGGACGGTTTGCTGGGCATCGCCGCAAGCCGCTCCGCCATGCTGAGGCCGGGCGTGATCCGCGGGGCCACGCATTCCGGGAGCGGGCTCGGCCACGCCTTCGCCTCGACTCCGACATGCACCGCGGCGATCGCCGCGCCGCCCAGCAGCACCAGCACGACAAGCCAAGCGTCGAGCCGGGCGAAACCGCGCGGCAGGATCACGCCGATCAGGCCGAGGACGAGCACGATCCGATAAGGCCAGCGCTCGAGCAGGCAAAGCGCGCACGGCACGAGGCCACCATACCACTCCGAGCCGAACGCCACGGCGATTGCCGCCGCGGCGGCAATCGCCGCGATCAGGAGCGCGATACGGGTGCGAGGAACCATCATCGGCGTTATGAGCGGGCGCGCCCGCGGGGCGCAAGGCGGCGCCACCCGCGCGAGACGCGCACGAGACAGACGCGCGGCCGAACTGGTCGCCGCCGTCGTTCCGAATTAGCGTGACCGGAACGCAAGGGGAAACGACGCCGGTGATCAAGCTCTGGGGCCGCAATACATCCAGCAACGTGATGAAGGTAATCTGGCTGCTCGAGGAGCTTGGGCTCCGTTACGAGCGCGTCGATGTCGGCGGCCAGTTCGGCGGCACCTCGACCCCGGAATACCGCGCGATGAACCCGCTGGCCCTCGTCCCTTCACTCGAGGAGGATGGCTTCACGCTGTTCGAGAGCAACGCGATCCTGCGCTATCTCTGCGCCGCCCACGCCCCGCAGAGTCCGCTGTTTCCGCCAGCGCTGCGCGAGCGCGCCACGGTCGACGCATGGATGGATTTCCAGCAGACCGCGCTCAACCGGGCGCAAGGCATCGTCTTCCAGGGCCTGATCCGCATCGCCCCTGAGCAGCGGGACACCGCGGCCATCGATCGTGCGATCGAGGAGGCGAGCGGGATCTGGAGCATTCTCGATGCGCGGCTTGCCCGGCACCCGTACGTCGCCGGCGCGACCTTCACGCTGGCCGACATCACGTTCGGGGTGCACGTGCACCGCTGGCTCAACATGGATTTCCCGAGGAAGCCGTTCCCGCACCTGACGGCGTGGTACCACCGGCTGGTCGAGCGGCCCGCATACAAGGCGCATTGCGCCGGCAAGATCGCCTGAGGCCGCCAGATGTGTGAAACAATCCTCGTCGTTCCCGCCGCGGACGCCGATATCGGGATCGCTCGCGACATGGTGCCCGCGGGTTATCATCTGACCGTCGCACAACCCCGCAGCGCCGAGCTCAAAGCCGCACTGCCGGACCTGACCTATCTGGTCGGCGCGGGAGGCATGGTGCTCGACGACGCGTTCTATCATGCGGCACCGCACCTGAAACTCGTGCAGCTGCTCAGCGCCGGATACGACACGATCGACATCGAAGCGGCGCGCCGCGCCGGCGTATCAGTCGCCAACAACGGCGGTGCGAATTCCATCGCGGTGGCCGAGCACGCGCTGCTGCTGATGCTCGCGGTCAGCCGCCGGCTGATCTGGCAACACAGCAATGTCGCCGAGGGCCGCTGGCGCACCAACGATTGGCAGGACAAGCATCTCTACGAGCTGCAAGGCCGCGTCCTCGGCATCGTCGGCCTCGGCACGATCGGCAAGAAGGTCGCGCGCCTCGGACGCGCGTTCGGAATGGACGTGCAGTACTACGACATCGCGCGGCTGAACGAGGACGCCGAGGACGCCCTCGATGCGCGCTTCCGCCTGTTCTCGGAAGTGCTGCGCACGTCGGATATCGTCTCACTCCACGTGCCGCTGAACGACGCGACCAACCATTTGATCGGTGCCGCCGAACTCGCGCTGATGAAGCCGTCCGCCATCCTCATCAACACGTGCCGCGGACCGGTGGTGGACGAAGCGGCGCTCTATGAGGCGCTGAGCAGCGGCGCGCTCTGGGGCGCCGGCCTCGACGTGTTCGACCGCGAGCCGCCACCGCCCGACAATCCGCTGTTCGCGCTGGAGAACGTTGTGCTCACGGCACACATGGCGGGGCCGACCTGGGACAACCGCTTCAAGCGGTTTCGCAACGCGTTCGACAACGTCCAGCGCGTTGCGCGCGGCCAGCCGCCGCTCTGGGTCATCCCGGAGCTGCGGTGAACCGCTTGCAGCTGCTCCGGAGCGCTGAACCAACCGTTAGGATTCCATAACGGAGCGTAGAGGCGCTCAATTTCCGCCGCAGCTACATCCGCGCGAGCACCGTGTCGGTCACGATCGAGGCGGGGTCAGGGATCCTGTCGATGCCGATTCTCGTCAGGGCGGCGCATCCCGTCCGCCAATCGTCGAGCGGGTTGCGGAGCGACGGGCCGTACTCGTCGCGCGCGACCAAGGCGAGCTCGCTCCGCGCCTGGATCGTGAAGGCACTAACGTTGCGCGCCTCGGGCACGCCGAACGCTGCCGCGACCCGCGCGACCGCCGCGTCGAGACCGGCTGCGGATCCGGTGAGATCGCGCAAGCTGGCGCGGATCGCGCGCAGACAGGCGGCAAGCATGTCGGCTTCGGCGTCCACGCGCGCCCGCGTCGTCACGATGCAGCGACCCGGGAGCGGCGCGGCGGCGTCGTTGTTCCAGACATAGACGGGCGCGCCGGCCGCCATGAGCGCCTCGCTGACCGGAACGGACGCGACCGCGCAATCGAGTCTCCCCTGCTCGATGAGCGTGAACACGCCGATCGTGCTGCCGACGACATGGCGCTCCACACTGTCGCGTGGAACGCCGCCGGCCTGCAGCGCAATATCGAGGTAGAACTCCGTCGCGGACCCGGCGGCGACGATGCCTGCCCGCTTGCCGCGCAGGTCAGCCGCATCCCGGACCGGGTGCGATGCCAGGCTGATGATGACGTAGCCCGAGGCCCGCGTCAGCGTCGCGATCGCGACGAGCGGGAG
>DATAPS010000201.1:0-28658 GCA_036265085.1 Acetobacteraceae bacterium
GCCTGCAAGGTCGCCATGACCAGGATCGGCGCGACGCTGTTCGGCAACACGTGCTGCAGCATCACCCGCGCCCGCGCGGCGCCCACCGCATTCGCCGCCACCACGTAATCGAGGCGCGACACCGCAAGCACCTGCCCGCGAAGCAGCCGCGCATACTGCGGCGTGTAGACGATCCCGATCGCGATCATCGAGTTGGTCAGCCCCGGCCCGAGCGCCGCGACGATGATCAGCGCGAGCAACAGGTACGGAAACGCGAGCAGCACGTCAGTCACCCGCATCAGCGCCGCATCGGTGCGTCCCCCGAAAAAGCCCGCGACCAAACCCATCAGGCAGCCCGCGACGAGGGCCAGTCCGTCGGCGACCACGACCGCGAGCAGTGCGGTCCGCGTGCCGTAGATCACCCGGCTGAGGATGTCCCGCCCATACTGGTCGGCACCGAGCCAGTGCTCCGCCCCGGGCGCCGACAGGGCGTTCGACAGGTCCTGGTCATAGGGGTCATAGGGTGCCGCCAGCGGCGCGAGCACGGTCAGCGCCAGGAACACCAGCGTAATCGCGAGCCCGATGCGCGCCGGCCAGCGGCGCAGCACGCGCGCCACGCCCGGCGGCTTCGCGATCGCCGCGGCGGCGGTGTCGGTTGTCCCGCTCATCGCAGCCGGATCCGCGGATCTAGCAGCCCATAGGCGAGGTCGACCGCGAGATTGACCAGCACGAACAGCAGCGCCGTGAACAGCGCCGCCGCCTGCACCACCGGGTAGTCGCGTGAGAGAATGCTGTCGACCATCAGTCGCCCGAGCCCCGGCAACGAGAAGATCGTCTCGGTCAGAACTGCCCCCGAGAGCAACAACCCCAGCTGCAAGCCGAGCACCGTCACGACCGGGATCAGCGCGTTGCGCAGCATGTGCCGAACCACTACCAGGCGCTCAGGGATGCCCTTCGCCCGCGCCGTCCGCACGTGGTCCTGAGTCGCGGCGGCCAGCATCTCGCCGCGTGTGATGCGCGTGATCGTCGCCATCGGAATGGTCGCGAGCGTCAACGCCGGCAGCGCCAGATGCCGCACGCTCGCGGCGATCAGGTCCCAGCGGCCGGCGATGACGCTGTCCACCACGGTCATCCCAGTGATCGCCGGCGGGTCGAGCCCCACCGGCATTAGCCCGCCGATCGGCAGCCAGCCGAGCAGCGCGCCGAACAACAGCAGCAGCATCAGCCCCAACCAGAAGATCGGCATGGACACGCCGAACAGCGTGCCGACCATGATCGCGTTGTCGAGCGGCCCCATCGGCCGCAGGGACGCGAATACCCCCAGCGGGATCCCGATCACGGCGGCGATCGACAGCGCCGCCATGGTGAGCTGTAGCGTCACCGGAAATGCGCCCCACACATCGGCGAGCGCCGGATGGCTGCTGCGAATCGAGGTGCCGAGATCGCCGCGCACCGCCTCTGTGGCGAAATCCGCGTATTGCACCCAGAGCGGCTGATCGAGCCCGAGCTGCCGCCGCAGGCTCGCGATCTGCTCGGGCGTCGCGTGATCGCCGAGCAGCAGCTGTGTCACGTCGCCGGGCAGGACGTGCATCGTCAAGAAGACGATTACGCTGACGCCGAACAGGACGAGCATCGTCTGGCCGAGCCGGGCGGCAACGGTCCCGGTCATCGAGCGTTAGCCGGCGGATCGGAGCGAGAGCGTCGTGGGGGCACGGGCAGATGTTGCAGAACCTCGCCCGCTCCCGCCATCCCGTCCGCACGGGAAGTTTGGTTGCGCCGGTGCGCCGCATCATGACAGGAGAATCCCGCGATGCGATCCGCCCCGGATGGGATCGGCGCCGACGGAGACGGATCGAGCGAATGCGTCTGGTATTGATCTTTCTCCTGGCGGCGGCATACCCGGTCGTCGTCCCCGCGAGCGCGACGCCCGCCTGGGACACCTACCAGGTGATCATGTGGCAGCAGCAGACGCCTGCCGCTTATGCGACGCTCCGGCGTCTCGGCATCACGGGCGCGGCGCTGATCCCCGATCGCGATCATCCGGCGGACGCCACCGCCGTGGCGCGGACGGCCGCGCCGGCCACCGAGGCCGGGTTGCGCATCTATCTCGAGAACACCGCCACCGACTTCTACGCGCCATACCATCGTTGGCGGCCCGGCCTCCCCGTGAACGCGCTCTACCAGCGGACCCTGGCGCGCTGGCGCGGCGATCCAACCGATCCCTCGGTCTTCGTCCGCGAGCCGAGCCTCTCCGATCCGGCGTGGCTGGACCGCATCGCCGCGCGCCTGCGCGGTCTTGCTGCGGCTTACGCCCCGCTGCGGCCACTGTTCATCAACCTCGGCGACGAGACCGGCATCGCCGACAACTCCGCCGCCTGGGACTTCGACCGCGGACCCGACGCACTCCCGGGGTTCCGCCGCTGGCTCGCGGCGCGCTACGGCGACCTCGCCGCTCTCGATAAAGCCTGGGACGCACATTTCGCCGACTGGAGCGAGGTGGTGCCCGACACGACGTTTGAGGCGATGCGGCGACCCGACGGCAATCTGGCCTCCTGGGCCGACTTCAAGGCCTGGATGGACGAGAGCTTCGCCCATGCCGTCCGCGCCGGCACCAATGCGGTGCATCAGGGCGATCCGGCCGCGCTCGCCGGGCTGGAAGGCGTGCAGCTACCCGGCTGGGGCGGTTACGATTACGCGACCCTCGCCCCCGCGGTCGACTTGATGGAGATCTATGATGACGAGGTGAGCATCGAGATCGCTGAGGATCTGCATCCCGGGCTGATCGTGCTTACGAGTGGGCCCCCGAAAGCTGAGGCGGCGCCCGCGATGTGGGACGCCCTCCTGCGCGGATCGCGCGGGCTGATCGTTTGGGACGATTCGGGGGCCCTCGCGCGGCCCGATGGCGCCGTGGGTCCGGCCGCGAACGAATTTGCGTCGCTGCTCAGCCGCATCCGGCAGGTTGCGCCGAGACTGCTGGACAGCGAGCCCGTCCATGATCCTGTCGCCATCCTGTATTCTCAGCCGAGCTTCCGTGCGCGCTGGATGCTCGATCAGCGGCAACACGGCGACGCATGGGTCGAGCTCGGCGCCGAAGGCGAGAACGCGGACAACGCGTGGCGTCACGCGATGCGGGGCGCGGGGGTGCAGCTCCTGCACCTGGGCATCCGGCCCCGCTGGGTCGATGGCGAGGCCCTGGTCCACGGTCTAGGACCGGAAACAAAGATCCTGCTCTTGCCGCAAGCGATCGCGCTCTCCGACAAGGAAGCCACGGCGATCGCAGCATTCGGTGCCGCGGGTGGAACGGTCGTCGCGGATGTGCCGCCCGGGTCTCTGACAGACAGCTTGCGCCCGCGAACGCCGCTCGGTGAACGCGATGGCGTTCAAGTCGTGACGAACCTTTGGGAAGCCTCTGATGCGGCCTCGTCGGAGCGTTTGCGGTCGCTGCTCGCCACTGCAGGCGTTTACCCTCTGGCGACAGTTACGGGCGAAGATGGCAATGCGGTCGACAGCCTGGCGCTCCGGTTCAGGCGCATCGGCGCCGACGCGAGCTTGTTACTGACTTTATATAATACGGCTTCCACCGTGCCCGGATCGGTGTCCGTTCGCCCGGATTGCGGCAAGTTGGGCCGTTTGTTCGCACTTGAGGGAGGGGGGGAGAGCGTGCCCACCACGCGAATCAGGTTGACGAAACCGGAACCGGCGATCGTGCAGATCGCCGTAAATCGCGTCTCCGGCAACGTTGTTTGCAAAATGCGACAGCTGGCGGATACGATCGACACGAAGTGAGACAACGTTTGCCGGTGTCGTGCTTAATGAGTTGCCGGTCACGACGGACGGGTGACTTTTCGTTCTCGCATCGGGTCGGGCGTCGTGCTTGCAGTGCGACTGTGGTAACGAGAGCCGCATTGAATTGGTAACGGCAGACATGACGAGGGCAGGCAATTGGCGCATTTCGCAGTAACTGGTGCGGCGGGCTTTATCGGCTCGCACTTGGTCGATGCTCTGCTCGCGCAAGGGCACAGCGTGCGCGGTCTCGACGACCTCTCGACCGGACGCGAGGAGAACGTCGACCGCCGCTGTCAGCTGATCGTGGGCGACGTGACCGACCCGGAGGCGGTGCGAGAGGCGATGCGGGATGCCGATTGTTGCTTCCATCTTGCCGCCATCGCATCGGTCGTCAAGACCAACGAGGAATGGGTGGCGACACACCGGGTGAACCTGACCGGCACCGTGACCGTTCTTGACGCGGCGCGCGAGTTCGGGCGCATCCCAGTCGTGTTCGCCTCCTCCGCCGCCGTCTATGGCGATGTCGGCACGGGCAAGGCCAACGAGGATCTCCTTCCGGCCCCGTTGACCGCATACGGCGCAGACAAGCTCGGGTCCGAGTTCCACGCGCGTGTCGCGTTCATGGTGCACCGCGTGCCGACATGCGGCCTGCGCTTCTTCAACGTCTACGGACCGCGGCAGGACCCGGTTTCGCCCTATAGCGGGGTCATCTCCATTTTCGCGCGCCGGGTGAGCCGCCGGCGGCCCGTCTCCGTCTACGGCAGCGGCGAGCAGGTCAGGGACTTCGTCTATGTGGGCGACGTGGTCGCGCATCTGATCGCGGCGATGCGGAGGCTCCGCGAGTTTCCGGAAGCGGGCGTTCTCAACGTCTGCACGGGCGAGGGCACGTCGGTTCTGGCGCTCGCCCACATCCTCGGCGACCTTCAGCGCAAGCGGCTGGAGATCGTTCATCACGACCCGCGGCCCGGCGACATCGGCGTCTCGATCGGCGATCCGTCGCTCGCAATGTCCGTTCTCGGCGTCTCGGCGAGGGTTCCGTTGCGCGACGGTCTGCGGGCACTGCTGGCCCACATGGCTCAGGATCGCAGGGCGACCATTGAGGAAATCGGGGACTAGGCTTCATCCCGCCGTCCCGGAGCCGCGCTCCGGGACGGCGGGACAGAGCCGAATCCCGCTCAGGCTGCCTTACGCGGCCTGAGCGCCGGCTTCACGTCCTCCGGCATCGGGCAGACATACGGATGCCGCTCCGTACGCTGGCGGTGGTCTGCCTTTGCGCGGGCGATCAGTGTCTCGTCTCGGATCGCGTCCACGGCGGTGCCGGCCATCACCTTCGCGACGTGCACCATGCCCTTGTGCGCATGCCCGGTCTTGCCCTGGCCGGTGAGCTGCCATGAATGCCCGGGCGTGCCGATCGCATAGGTCGCCCCGTGTGCCTGCACAGTCGGCACCACCCAACTCACGTCCCCGACATCGGTGCTGCCCATCATGGCCGCGCCCCTCGCGTCCAGCGGCACGATCATGTCGCAAAGCGCCACCTCCTGGCGGACGGGAACGCCGGCCCGGCGATAGGCGGCGAGGATGCTCTCGTCGCCGACCGTCGCCTGGAACGCGGCGGCGAGCTTGCGGTCCTCCTCATCGAAGGGTACCGGACCGAGCCGCTCGAAATTATCATGCATCGCCCGCTCGAGCGCGGTGTTCCCAAGCAGGTTGGAGACCGCGCTGACCACCTTCCAGGTCACCTCGGTCTCGGTCATCAGAGCCGCACCCTGGGCGATCTTCTTGACCCGCTCGATCAGCGACCAGAGCTCCGGCAGCTCGCGGGCGCGCACCAGCTGACGCACCGTCGCCTTCGCCTGCACGACGTTCGGTGCGACGCCGCCCGCGTCGAGCACGGCATAGTGAATGCGCGCGTCGCTCGGCATGTGCTCGCGCATGTAGTTGACGCCGACGTTCATGAGCTCGACGCCATCGAGCGCGCTGCGTCCGAGATGCGGCGCGGCGGCGGCGTGGGAGGCGCGGCCGTGAAATGTGAAGTCGATACGCGTGTTGGCGAGCGACTTCGCTTCGGTGACGCCGGTGAACGCCGAGGGATGCCACGTGATCGCGATGTCGACGTCGTTGAACGCGCCGGCGCGGACCATGAAGCTCTTCGCCGCCCCGCCTTCCTCGGCCGGACAGCCGTAATAGCGCACGCGGCCCTTCACGCCGTTATCGGCGAGCCAGTCCTTCACCGCCGTCGCGGCCAGCAGCGCAGCCGATCCCAGCAGATTGTGGCCGCAACCATGCCCCATCCCGTCGCCCGGCATCGGCCGCTCCTCCGGCACGCCGGCTTCCTGGCTGAGGCCGGGAAGCGCGTCGTATTCGCCGAGGATCGCGATCACCGGCCCGTCCTCGCCCGCCTCGCCGATGACCGCGGTCGGAATGCCGGCGACATTCGGTGTGACCCGGAAGCCCTGCGCCTCGAGCATCGCGGTGTGTTCGGCGACCGCCTCGTACTCGTTATAGGCGATCTCGGGCTTGTCCCAGACTCTGTCGCTTAGCGCGATGAAGTCCTCGCGCTTGGCATCGACGAGATTCCAGATTTTCTCGGCGTTCTGCATCAGGTCTGCTCCCATGGATATCGCGGGAGTGTGCGTCCGGCGCGGGGCGGCGGCAATATCCGCCAAGGGCATGGCATGCGGACACGCCGTACTATCCAAAGAGTTCAGGTCCGGTTGCATGCCGACGTCGCGCGCACCATTCCGGCCGATTGAATTTCGCGGCCGAGATCGCAATCTTGCCCAGCACCGCTCGCGTCGGATGATGCGGATGTCGCGCAGGATGCTGTCGACGGTGTCGTTCGGGAAACCGAGGATATAACGCGCATACGCGAAGCAACCCGCGCGCTTCCACGCGAGCAGCATCGCGCGATATTCGGCGATGCGGTTCTGCTTCTTCTTTGTCGCGTGCACGTTCTCCGGATTGAAGTTGCTCCAGCCGATGAATGCGCGAGTGACGCCGGGGCGCGCCGCCTTACCGATGAACTCGGGATGTTGTGACAAAACGTCTCAACGAGATGATGAAGCGGGAGAACAGGCCTTCGCCTTCGCGCATCGCGATCAGCCGGTCGAAATCATCTCCCGGTTGTGGTTGCGCCCAATTGTCGTTCGTGACGATTCGCGCCCTTGCACGTTGATGATGGTGCAGAACGAACACTGGAACGGGCGGCCGCGCCCCGCACCGAACGAGGAGTGCTGCTCCAAGCTCTTGGCGATCGTGTCAAATCCCGCGATACGGCCCCGCTTACGCCGGCGCATGCAGCAGCGCCGACAGAATCGGCGCCGCAGCGTGGGACATCCGCTCGCCGTCGTGCCCCACGCCAGGAACATCGGTAATCGTCCAGGCGCAGGGTACGCCCAGCGACGCGGCTTGGGTCGTACCCATCTGAAAATAAGCATGGGCGCGGGCGTAACGGGTCGGCCCCTGCGCCATCGCGAGCGAATCGTGCGGGAAATTCGGGCTCGCCGTGTCGATATCGGCCGTCCCCGCCATCACGCGGAGCCGAAAACCCAGCAGCGCCCGCAGGTCCGCGTCGGTGAGGCCGGCGCCGCCCAGCCCGAACGGGAAGGGGACATCCAGGGTCGGCATCGCATAGGTCCCGGCATTCGCCGTCACGGCCGTGATCAGTCCGTCGCGGAAGCCCAGCGAAACCATGCGGTGCACGAACTGGCCGCCCGCCGAGTGACCGAATGCGCCGTAGCCCGTCCGGCGCGTAACCCCCGCGGCGCGCAACGCGGCGAACAGGCGCCCGTCCACGCCGTAGGCCCACTGCGACCGCGGTTTCGGACGATGGTCGGCGTCCGTGCGGTTCCCGAAATTGTACCAGGCGGCGCCCGGGAACGACTCGTGCGAGAACTCGGGCACGATCACGAGCAACCCCGCTTCGTCCACCCGCGGCAGCCAGTAGTCCCGGTAATCCCCGCCGTTGCGGTTGACCCCGTGATGCACGAACAGCACCGGCGTGTCGGCATCGCACGCCGCCGGCCGCGCGCTGCGCAGCGTCAGCGGGTGCCCGGGCAGGTTCGGGTCCTCGTACGGCACGTCGTTCGCCCCGGCGTGCGCCACGAGATCGCGTAAATCCCCCATTCCCCTGTCCCTTGCTGCTTCGGCGCCAATCGCCCGGCGCGGTCCGCCGGTTGGCTCGGCCGGACGATACGGACCGAGCCACTGTGCGCAAGTCCGCTCGGATTCGTCGCTGTGCGGTGAACCGCTTCACAGAAGCCGTCATCGCGTGCGCGTAAACCGTCGGCAGGTTCAAAGAGAGGCTGGGAGGACCGCCGATGACCATACTTCTCGACCTCGATCAGCACGAAGCGACGACCACGGACGAGATCACGTCCAAACTGTCGCCGCGCCCGCCGCTCGCCGACGCACCCGCGCCACGCCCGCGCCTGGTGATGCGATGGCAGCAGAATTGGGCGGACGGCCGTTATTTCTGCACCTGGATCGTCGAGGACCGATCCGCCTGATCCGCCGAATTGCCGCTGCCGCCGTCCGGTCCCATATCGGGCCGCGATGGAGGGAAGCATGGACACCGAGACGAAGACGGACCTGACCGACGCGGAGTGGCAGGAGCGGCTGACCCGGGAGCAGTACGCCGTGCTGCGCAAGCACGCCACGGAGCGCGCCGGCACCTCGCCGTTGAACGCGGAGAAGCGCGCCGGCATCTTCGTCTGCGCCGGCTGCGGCCGCCCGCTGTTCGAGAGCGACACCAAGTATGAGAGCGGGTCGGGCTGGCCGAGCTTCTTCGAGCCGCTCGAGGGCGCGGTCGAGACGCACACCGACCGGTCTCTCTTCATGACCCGCACCGAGGTCCACTGCGCGACCTGCAAGGGCCATCTCGGCCACGTCTTCGACGACGGCCCGCGCCCGACCGGCCTGCGCTACTGCATGAACGGCGCCGCCCTGAAGTTCGAGCCGACGGCGTAGTCGCGCGGTCAGCGCGGGTCCGGCGCCCAGCCCACGCCGGGCCGGACGTCGCGGAACTGGGTGCGCGTCTGGACTGCCCCTCGTGCCACTTTGTGCACCGCGACCCCTGTTGCCGCGCCGAGCCCGGAGTGAGCGAGCGCCAGCCGCATGTCGGATAATCCTGCCGCCCGGCGGGCAGCGATCGAGGGGCGCGAGAACTCGGCGTCGCTGTTCGGAATTTCCTCCGCCGTCGGGTGATAGATGATGTGGACGATCTCGATGGCCGCGCCGGCCGGACCATCCCCCTGCGCACGGCGCAGCGCGATCTTCGCGGCGACGCTTTCGATCCCGTGCGCGATGCGGCTGGCATACTGGATCTGCTTCTGGCGCCACAGCACGTCCGCGATGCTGGCGGGCGCGGCGCCCGACGCGCTCCATAGGTCGATCAAGAAGACGAGCGTTGGCCCCGGCGGCTCATCCATCAGCACCGCATCCAGCGGCGTGTTGGAGACGCAGGCGCCGTCCCAGTAGAGCGCGTCGCCGATCCGCACCGGCGGAAAGGCGGGCGGGAGCGATCCGCTGGCAAGCACGTGCTCACGCCCGAGCGTGATCTTGCTGCTGTCGAAGAACACCAGATCGCCGGTTTCGACATTCGTGGCCGCCAGCGTGAGCCGCGCCGAGCCCCGGTTCACCATGGCGAAGTCGACCAGCCGGCCCAGTGTGTCGAGCAGCGGCGCCGTGTCGTAGAAGCTCGTCGCCGCTGCCGAGCCGGGCGGCGACAGAAAGGGGCCGGGCAGGCGCGGCGTGAAGAAATGCGGCTGTCCGAGCACCAACGCTTCCCAAAAGCTCTCGGTGTGCGACAGCCGCAGCCATTCGCCCGACAGCCCCGAGCCCCAGCCGTCCGGGCGGGAGATCTCGCGCCAAAGCGCCTCCAGCCGCGCTAGCCGGTCTGCGGGCGGATTGCCGGCGAGCACCGCCGCGTTGATCGCGCCGATCGATGTCCCGGCGATCCAGTCCGGCTCCAGCCCCGCCTCGTGCAACGCCTCGTAGGCGCCGATCTGGTAGGCGCCGAGACCGCCGCCGCCTTGCAGGACCAAAACGGTGTTCCGCGGAGCCGCCAGCACGACGTTACGCGATCCCGTAGAAGGCGGCCGCGGTGTCCCCGAACACCGCGGCCGCGTTCCCGGCCGGAACCAGCCGCACGGCCGCCGTGTGCCAGCGCTGATAGCCGCCTGCGAGGTCGACCACTGGCCAGTCGCTGCCCCACATCAGCCGCGCCGGCCCGAAGCAGGCGAGAAGGTGATCGACATACGGACGCAGATTTGCATCCGTCCAACCCGGGCTTGCCTCGGTCGCAAGCCCCGACAGCTTGCAGAGCGTGCCGGTGTCGCGCGCCACCCGCGCGATATCGGTCGCCCACGGCTCCCACGCCGCCTCCGCGATGGCCGGCTTGGCGCCGTGATCGATGACCATCCGAAGCTCCGGATGACGCTGCGCCAGCTGTGGGAGCAGCGGCAGGTGGCGCGGTTTCGCGAGCACGTCGAGCCGCAGTCCCGCCTGCGCCATGGCGGCGAGCCCGCGCCCGACTTCCGGCCGGAGCACCCAGCCCGTCTCCGCAATATCCTGCAGCATCGGCCGCAATCCGCGCAGCAGCGGATCGGCCGCCATCTCCGCGACCCGCGCCTCCGCGCCGGGCGCCGCGAGATTGGTCCAGCCGACCACCGCCCGCACGAGTCCGCCTGACGCGCGTGCTGTCTCGAGCATGAATGCGGTTTCAGCCTCGGTCGCCGCCGCCTGCACCAGCACCGTCGCGGTCACGTCGCCGAGCAGGGGACGCAGATCGTCGAGCCCGTAATCGCGGTGGATCGGCAGCGACGGCCGCAGCCACGTGTAGTCGCCGCGGTCGAGCCGCCAGACGTGGTGGTGCGCGTCGATCCGCACGCGCCCCTCGCCCCGGTCAGCCGGCCGGCGTCGGCGCGTGCGCCGGGATGAGCCCGGTCTGCTTCAGCTCCGCCCACAGCGCGCCGGGAATCGGGGCGGCCATCATGCGTGCGTTCTCGGTCACCTCGGCGGGCGAGCGCGGGCCGGGGATCACAGCGGCGACCACCGGATGCGCGGCACAGAACTGCAGCGCCGCTGCTTTCAGATCGACGCCATGCCTCTTGCAGGTTTCGCGCAGTGCCTTCGCCCGCGCGAGCAGATCGGCCGGAGCGCGTTCGTAATTGTAGGTGTCGCCGCCGGCCAGGATGCCTGAATTGTAGGGGCCGCCGATCACCACCTTGGCGCCCTTCTGCGCGCAAAGCGGTAACAGCTTGTCGAGCGCGATGTGGTCGAGCAGCGTGTAGCGACCGGCGACCAGGAAGATGTCGGGATCGGACTGCTCCAGCGCCGCGATGCAGGGATCGACCAGGTTCACCCCGAAGCCCCAGGCGCGGATCACACCTTGGCGCCGCAGCTCGCTCAGTGCGACCGCTGCGCCCTTCAGCGCCTCCGCGAATGTCGCCTTCCAGCCGGGACCGAGCCAGTCCTCGGAGATGTCGTGGATGTAGACGATGTCGATGCGGGTCAGCCCCATGCGCTGCAGGCTGTCCTCGATCGAGCGGCGGGCGCCCGCCGCGGTGACGTCGAGACGGCGGCGGAACGGCAGGCCGACGCGGAAATTGTCCGCCATCTCCGGGATGTCGTCAGCGGGCTCCAGCAAGCGTCCGACCTTGGTCGAGAGCGTGAAGGCGTCGCGCGGCCGGTGCCGCAGATGATCGCCGAAACGCCGCTCGGACAGGCCGGCGCCGTAATGAGGCGCGGTGTCGTAGTGGCGGATGTCGGCCTCCCAGGCGGCGGCGAAAGTCGGGGCGATATTCGCCTCCGGCACGAAATCCGCGAGGTTGCCGAGAGGGGCGCCGCCCATGCCGAGCGGTCCGTGGAACGTGGCGTCTGTCATGGCGCGGAGACTGCCGAGCGCGCGGCTTTCGTGCAATGGCGTGGTGGTGGGATTCTGGGCCTACGCCTTGGTCCAGATGAAGTCCTGTCCGGCGATCGGCATGCGCAGGCGAGCGAGGCGGCCGTCGCCGTCGATTTCGAAGCCAGCGAAACCGGCGGGCGTGTCGTAGCGGGACCCGGGCGGCGCGCCGCCGCCCAGCGCGCCGATATCGTCCACGACGCGCATGGTGAACGTCGCGCCATCGAACGGCGTCAGCCGCAACCGCGCGCCGGTTCGCTGCACCGTCAGCACCAGCGTGTCGCCGTCCTGCGCGATCGCGGCGGGACCCATCATTTCGCTCGCGTAGCCGCCGACCAGCGACGCCGTTTGCGGCGGCGGCTGCGGGGCGGCGGGACGCTCATACGTGCTCGCCGACTTCTCGGCACCCGCCTTCGCCTTTCCGAGCGCGTCGTCGATATGGTCCTTGTCGGGATTGCCGAGCAGGCGGTCGTAGAAGCCGAGGCCGAGCGCGTCTGGCAGGCCCTTGTTGTCGAGATTGGTCAGCACGACCATCCCCATCTTGCGGTCCGGAAGGAATCCGATATGCGCGCCAAAGCTGCCGGTGCCGCCGTTGTGGAAGATCACGCGGCCGTTCGGCGTCATCACGGACAGCCAGCCCATCGCGTAGAGGAAAGTCTCGGTGATCGGGACGCGCGGCGTGCGCGTGACCCCGAGATTCTCTGCTGAAACGATCCGTCTCCCGGCGAACACCCCGTCGGCGATCTGCAGGCGCAGCCACGATGCGCAATCCGTGACGCATGAGTTGATGCCGCCTGCCGGACCGAAGACCTCGTAAAATGGCGGATAGATCGGCATCGCGGTCGCGCCGAGCGGCGACCAGCCGTAGCCTGTCGCATGGTCGGGCGCGTTCTGCAGCCCCGCCGCGGTGAAGCTCGTGCTGCTCATGCCGAGCGGGCCGATCAGCTCGCGGTCGGCGAGCGTCGGCCAGTCCGGCGCGCCGAGCGCCTTCGCGGCGATCCGGCCGGCGAAGAGATGCGTCATGTTGGTGTAGGTGAACGTACTGCGGAACGAGGAGGCGGGGGGGACGAAGCGCAGCGAATGCATCAGCGCGTCCGGGCCGAAGCCGAGGCCCGCCAGCGCGTCGTTGGCATAGGGCGGCAGGCCAGAGCGCTGCGCGATGATGTCGTAGAGCCGCAACTCGCGCGTCACGTAGGGGTCCATCAGCGCGAAGGACGGATCGAGATCGACGATGCGGTCGTTCCAGGCGAGCTTGCCGCGATCGACGGCGATCGCGAGCGCGGCGGCGAGAAAGGCCTTCGTGGTCGAGCCGATCTGGAACACGGTGCCGGGCCCGACCGCGGCGCCGCTCTGCTTGTCGCGCACGCCGAAACCGCGTGCGTAGACCAGCTTGTCCTCGGCGACGATGCCGACCGCGAGTCCCGGCGCGTCGAATGCCGCCATGCCTTCGGCGATCCGTCGCTCCAGCTCGGGAACGAGTGCAGCGATCCGTTCGGAGATCGAGGGCGCCGCCGGCGCCGGTTGCGCTTGCGCCGCGCGGACGAGCAGGCCGCTCGCGGCCAGCGCCGTCACTGAGGAATGCAGGCCCCGCCGACTTAGCCGCATGGTCATTCTCCCCGATCCGCTCACGCTTCCGGCAGCGGAATGAAACCTGTGGTCGGTCTGCCGTCGTCGCCGCCTCGCGCACGTTCGCGCGCTGCCCGGGCGCGAACGATCGCACCGCCGCCGGCACGGTTTTCGATATGCATCGTGCGCGTCGGGAACGCGAAGTCGATGCCCAGCTCGCTCGCGACATCCGTGATCCGCAGGAGGATCTCCTCGCGGTATCGCAGCTCAAGCGCGAAATCCTCAGTGACTAGCCCACCGGTGGTGGGATGACGCCTTTGGTCAGCAGCACGTTGCCGTAGAAGCGGCGCTCCCCGGTCCGAACGATCGCGTACGCGGTCTCTGCCGCCGCATAGAACGCGTGGCGCTCGATGCCCACCGCGTCCGGCCATCCGCTATTGCGCAGGTTTTCGTTGATCAGCGTCACGACTTCGGGAATGCTGTCGGGGTCCCCGACCACCTCCATCACCATCGCTGGATGGGCGACGTACGTGTCGACCGGCAGCACCGAGAGGATCGCGGCGAGCGTCTCGATCACGTCCGCCCCGGCGACCTCGATCGTTCGCTTCCCGCGCCGCGACGGATAGTTCGCGTCGACGAGCACGATCTGGTCGCCATGACCCATCGCCGCGAGCGCGTGCAGGAGATCGGCAGTGAGCAGGGGGTCGAGGCCGAGCAGCATCTGTGTTCCTTCCAGCCGTTGACGCGAGATACCGCGATCGCCGGCGATCGTCTCACGCCACCAGCCGGCGCAGCAACATCAGCCCGACGCGCCCGAGGGTCACCTCCTCGACCTCGTTGCGATAACCACCGGTGAACAGCGTCGCGATCAGCGCGCGTCGCAACGCCGGGCTTTCCGCGAAGCGCAGGATGATGCTGGCCTGCGTGGCGAACGACATTTCGATCGGCGGCGCCAGGGGAACACCGGTGGTCCCGTGCGATCCGGCGTCGCGTGCGCGCGGCAAGCCGGTGGCTCGACGGGGGAGCTTGATCGGTGCGCTTGAGGATGTTGCGGCTGGCGCAGAAAATCGGCGTCGAGCAGGAGCATGAATTCCGGCTTACGGCCGGTGTTGAGCGCGTGCGCGAGCCCGTTGTTCACGTTGCCCGATTTCGCGTGCTTGCCCTTGACGCGCCGGACGTAATGCGCGCCTCGCTCGCCCGCGAGGTCCGCCACCCAATCGCGCGCGCCATCGCTGAGCGGCGCGGGCCTACCACGGTTTCCGGTTGATCCACACTGAAGAATCCGCCGGTCGGGCCGTCATCCGGGAGCAGCGCGAGGCCGCCGCTTCGCCACGGTCTTCGTCACGCGCGCCGAGCAGCATCCGCGCGCCGGTGCGCCCGATCTGACGGACGATCTCGACGCCATGCTTGCGTCGGCGCCCGTGACGACCGCGATCCTTGATGCCGAGGATGACAGCGCTGAGCTCCTGCCGCCCGCCTCCGAATCCCGGCCGGTTTTCGGGGCCGCGATGGACCGCCTTTACTGCGGCGCCGTGGGCGCGGTACTCGGCGCCGCCGTTGCCGTCGGCGCTTCGGTAGTTGCGGCTGCGGGCGTGGGCGATGTGGATACCGGCGTGGCGGTCGCCGGCGCGGCGCTCGCCTGCACCTGCGGATGCGGCAGCTTCATCATCGCGCCGGTCATCGGGATGAAGAACACGCCGACATCGCGGCGCGAGTGGATCTTGCCCGCGGCATCCTTGGTGTAGACGTAGAGGATCTGCCCGCGCTTGAACGGCTGGCCGATCGGAATGATCATCCGCCCGCTCGGCTTGAGCTGCTTGAACAGGTCCGGCGGCGCGTATTGCGCCGCGCAGGTGACGATGATGACGTCGAAGCCGCCCTGCACTTCCGGCCAGCCGTAATAGCCGTCGCCCACGCGCGTCTCGACGTTGTCGTAGCCGAGCGGGGCGAAGATCCTGCTGACAGCGTGGCCGAGCGGCTCGATGATCTCGATCGAGTAGGCGTGCTTGACGATGCGCGAGAGCACCGAGCTTTGGTAGCCGCTGCCGGTGCCGACCTCGAGAGTGACCTCGCCCGGCTTCGGTTGGCAAAGCTGCGTCATGTAGGCTTGGCCGAGATAATCCGACAACGCCGATCCGTAGCCGATTGCCCAGGGCTTCGGCGGATCCTCGTACGCCTCGCTCGGGGTCGCGACGCGGTCGCTGTAGACGTAGTGGTAATATTCCCGCGGCACCGTTTCGAACGCCGCCATCACGGCGGGGTCGACGGTGCCGAAATGCTCCTTCAGATAGCCGGTGATGCGTTTCATCGCGTCGGGCTTGCGCGCCTGAATGGCGGTAAACGTGGCGTCGCTGATGGTCACCGGTCGGCCAGACCGCGCCATTGCATCCTCGTACGCCTGCCGTGTCCACCCTCTCGCGGCGAACGCGGGGCGGGTGAGCAGCGCGGGGGCGGCGAGGGAGGCCGCCTGCAGCAGGCGTCGGCGCGTCAGGTCGCGGAAATGTCTTGCCACTGAACTCTCTTCCGGAGGATCGGGAACGCGATAACCGCTGTTACATATAGCACTGTCGCCGCGAGAAGAACCGCCTGATAGCCCCGCGTGATGGCGACGAGGTTCGCGAGCGGCGTCGCCACCACCGAGAATGCGCCGTTCAGTCCCCAGGCCCAGGGCAGCAGCGGTCCGGAGCCGGCGCGGGACAGGCCGAGCGGAAACGGCAGGCCGAGGGCGATCGACAGCGGGGCGACCAGCAGCAGCACGATGCCCGCGCGTGCGGGCCAGGGCAGCGTCAATGTCGCCAGCAGGAATGGCTGCAGCCCCGCCAACATCGCCAACGCCCAGACCACGACCAGCAGCACCGCAAGGGCCATCCCGCGCCGCGGATCGGCCGCGAACCGTTCGGCGGTCATGCTGCCGAGACCGGAGAAGATCAGCATACCGGTGAGCACGAGGGCGAACCCGCTGGCGCGGTCGTTGAGGTAGAAGCTTGCGCGGTCGATCAGGAAGATTTCCAGGAACAGAAAGCCGAGTCCGAGCGCCGCGAAATACACCACCGGCCGGACCACTCCCGCCCCGCCCGCCCGTAGCCGCCCACCCGCGACGAGCGGGACCGCGAGCACGATCAGCGCAATCACCACCGCCTGCGCCAGTACGGCCAGATTGACCAGCGGACCGATCTCTGCCTGCGGCAACAACTCGAGCCGCTTCAGAATGGTGCCGACGTTTTCGAGCCTCAGCAGCGCATAGAAGGCGGGGCGGTCATAGGTGATCGGCGCCAGGTTGAATGCCCGCCCGGAGGCGGCGGTGGCGCCGGCGAGCACCGCGGCGGCTTCGTCTGCAATCGCGTCGTGCGCGCCGCCGCTGGTATCGACCTCGCCGGAGTCGAAGGAGACCGGCGGCAGGTCGTTGTAGATCCCGGCGCGCGCGGCGGCGACGTCCATGCCGTTGTAGAATGTTATGTCGAATGACCGTTCGTCGCAGAACTTCTTCGCCGCCGCGATCCGCGCGGCATCGAACGGCGTCGCCGAGACCAGGATCCGCACGTTCCAGGCCGACCGGTAGGCCAGCACATGGGCGGCCGGATCGGCGATCCCGGCACCCAGCAGCCCCGCCCGAACCGTCGCGAGCATGCGCAGCGCATACGCGGGGAAATCCCGGATCGAGACCGGGATCGACAGGATGCCGCCCGGTTTCAGGGCATGCATGTAGGTCGCGACCGCCTCCGCCGCGAACGCAGCGGTGTTCGCCTCGCCCGCGTCGAGGAAGTCGGCCGAGAGGTCGATCAGGTCGTAGGTGTGCGAGCGCGCGCCGGCCGCGGCAACCGGCCCGGCGGCCGAGAGATGCACCCGCGCATCCCCACCCAACGGCGGCACCGGCCCCAGCCCGTGCTCCAGCGCCCGCCGCACCACCGGCTCGGGCTCCAGCGCATCCACCGAGGCGGCGCCGAGCCGCAGCGCTTCCGCGATCCGGAAGCCGCCGGACGTGCCCGCCAGCAGGACCGCTGGGCGCGGGATCAGGGTGTAGGGGAGGGCGGCAAGCGTGCCGCCCGCGTAGCTCGTGTCGGATGCAGCGCCGGGCTTGGGCAGCGCGGCGAGGCGGTTGCCGTCGCGGTAGAGGCCGAGCGATTCTGGCGGGCCGCCATAGCCGAGCATCGCGGCGTTGTTGGAGACGTCGGTGTCGACGTGCTCGGTGAAATCCTGCAGCAACGTGTAGAGCCCGCGCGGCGAGCGCAGAATCGCCAGCACCTTCGCTCCCGGCGTACTGAGCGGCGCGTAGATTGCCTTGAAGTCGTTGTAAGCCGCCGCGTTCCCGGCCCAGAGGCCCACTTCGCTCACCGCGAGCACGGCGATCGCGGCGGCCAACGCCGCCCGCCGGCCTCGCGTGACCGGGATCGCCGCGAGTGCCAGCAGCACCAGCAGGCACGGCACGAGCGCGAACGGATGCACCACCGTCATCAGCGCGAGCACGAGGAGCGACCCTGCGCCCGCGCCGGTGAGGTCGAAGCCGTAGACGCGGCCGATGGCTCGTTCGTTGAGGACGAAACTCAGGCTGACGAACACGCCGGCGAGGAAGAAGAACGGAAGCAACCCCGCGTAGTAGCCGGCGATGAACCAGAGCTGGTCGCCGAACGTCGTCGCGTTCTGCAGCTGCAGCGGGTTGAACGGATTGGTCGTGGTGACGTAGTACCCCGCCGCCGCCGCGGCGATCAGCACGGCCGGGAGCCACGCCATCACCGCGACGCCGCGGCCGGCGAAGGCGTCCCGGGCGAGCGCCATCACGACGCCGCTCAGCGCGAAGCCGGCGAGCACGATGGAGATGACCCAGTAGCCGTATTCGGACCACTTCGCGACCGCGAAGTAGCGTGTCAGCGCGATCTCGTAGCCGACAGTCGCCGCGGAGACGAGGAAGAGAGCCGGCAGAATGCCGCGGGTCAACGCCACACGCGGCGGGTCAGGAAGCTTTGCAAGATGCTGTTGAACTCCGTCGGATTGTCCACGAACATCGCGTGGCCGACATCGTTCAGCACGACGGCTTCCGCGTACGGATCATGCGCCGCCAGGTTCGCGGCCTGACCGGCGAGGCGGGGGCGGACGATGTAGAGAATGGGCTTGTCGGTCGCGTAGACCGCCTCCTTCCAGTACGTGCGCGGCACCGGATAGGACAGGAGCAGCGCGGCGGCCAGGGGCGGCGTGCGGAGGCACGCTTCGGTCAGATCGTCGATATAGGTCGGCGGCTGCGCGCGGACGAACATGCCGGCGACGAAGTTGCGCATCAAGACCTCCCGCGTAACCGGCCGCGCCGGGCGGCGCCGGCGCGGGAGCGGGGCGCGAGGCTCGGGCCGCGGCGCCGGGTCTTCCCCGACCGAGTTATCGATCAGCACGAGGCCCGCGAGCCGGCTGTCGCCATTCGTGTGGACATAGGCGAGGCTGTCGAGCACGCCGAGCGACCAGCCGGCGAGCGCGACAGGTTGCGGCCCAAGCCGATCGAGCAGCTCGGCGATGTCCTGGCCGCGCCGGTCCTGGTTGTAGCCGCTGCTCGCCACGTCGCTGTCGCCCTGGGAACGCGGATCGAGCGCGACCACATGGTAACGCTGCGAGAACGCCGCGATCTGTGGGGCGAAGATCCAGGCCGGCATGGTCCAGCCCGGGATCAGGACGAGAGTGGGGCCTTGTCCCGCCTCGATGTAGTGCAATGTGACACCGTCGCTGGTGGTGAAGAAGCGGTCCCGTTGCGCGCGCGCCGACAGCGGCGCGAATGCGGCGACAAGGGCGGTGACGATGGAACCGATCTGGAGCAGGCGCATGCTGTCACCTGAAGTCCCGCGCGAGTCCATGTCAATCGAAGTCATGGGGTCGATCAAAGTCGTGGGCGCGCAATGAGCGGCGGGGGACAGGGCGTTCCGCCGGGCGGCCCGCGCGAGGACGCGGAGGAGTCGACAAACCGCCGCGGCGCGCTGATCGCGCTGGCGGTGGTGGTGGTTCTCGTGATCGGCGGGATCTTCCTCTCCCAAATCCTGCACGGCGTCAGCCAGATTCAGGACTGCGCGATGCAGGGCCGGCGGAACTGTGCGCCGATCCAGAGTAGCGGGGGCTGACCGTGTCGGTGATCGCGAGCGTCGCGGAGCTCGAGGCGCTCTACGGCGTACCGAACGAGGCCTCGACCGCGAAGGTGGCCGACCACGTCACCCCGCAATACCGCTGTTATATCGAGGCGGCACCTTTCGCCGTGCTCGGAACCGTCGGGCCGGAGGGGCTCGATTGCTCGCCGCGCGGGGACAAGCCGGGGTTCGCGCGCATCCACGACGCGCACACGCTCATGATGCCCGACCGCCGCGGCAACAACCGCATCGACAGCCTGCGCAACATCGTGCGCGATCCGCGCGTCGCGCTGCTGTTCATGCTGCCGGGCCACGGCAACACGATCCGAGTGAACGGACGCGCGCATCTCTCGATTGCCCCGGCGCTGCTCGCGTCATTCGCGATGGAGGAGAAGGCGCCCCGGTCGGTGATCGTGGTCGCGGTGGAGAGCGTGTACTTCCAATGCGCCCGCGCGATCGTGCGGTCGCGGCTATGGGAAGCCGACGCAAGGATCGACCCCGTCAACCTCCCCACGGCCGGCGAGATCCTCGCGATGATGAGTGAGGATCGGGTGGGCGGCCCGGACTACGACCGTGAATGGAACGCGCGGGCCCGAGCGACGCTCTGGTAAGGCGATCGTCAGGTCCGTGGCCGCCGCGCGGCGCTCGCCCGGCTGATAGCGGCGAGCCCAGCGAGGGCGGGAAAGAGGATTGAACGCGCGGCAGGCTCCGGTACGCGGGCCGCGCTGAAGATGATCGCTGGCTCCGAAGGCTTGGTGAATGGGGGCGCGGTGAGAACCACCATGTATTGCCCATGATAGAACGGGTTCGCGTAGCCGCCGCTCGCGAGCGAGAAGCCGATCCCGTTCCCTGTCAGCTGCGGACCGGTCGCGCTGACCAGATCGTCGACCGTGTATGGCGCGTTTCCCGGAATAGATGTACCGGTCGGCTGTAACCCGGTGATCGTCGCGCCATCGGCCGCCCCGGAAATCCCTGTCACGAGATAGAAGCCGCTGCCATTCGGCACATCCTCCGTTGTGAATGTTCCGGCCGCGCTCGTGCCGTTGCCGCTATAGCTCCATCTCCACTGGAGCGCGGCATCGGCCGCCGCGGGAGCTGCCAGCGCAAGCGTCGCGGTCGTCGCGAGCAGGAGCGGCCTCATCAGGACCCTTCCATCCATAACGGCGTATGCCCCGGTCGAAGCGCGATTCGCAACGGTATCACGCCGAGCAACCGGAGATCCGCCTTGCGCAGGCGCCCGCCACCACTCCGGACTTTCGCATGGCGCCCTCGCTGTGACATGATACCGCCTAGCGGTGCGGAAAAACCGCGTGCAGGGGAAATGGCTCCGAGGGCATCCGATCATCACCGGCGCGCGATGCGCGGCCGCGCTTGACGCAACGCTTCGAGCGGAACGCCGCGCCGGGTCGTGTACCCTCACGCAACAATTCCAGCTTGCTCGAAGTGGACAACGTCCACGTCCGCTTCGGCGGCATCATCGCCCTCGCCGGCGTCTCGTTTTCCGTGGCGCACGGCGAGATCTGCGGGCTCATCGGCCCGAACGGATCGGGCAAGACCACGCTGTTCAACTGCATCAGCGGCATCTACCGCGCCGGTCAGGGCGAGATTCGGTTCGAGGGCGAGCCGCTCGGGCGCCTCAAGCGATACAAGATCATCGGCCGGGGCATCGGCCGCACATTCCAGAACGTCGCGCTGTTCCGGTCGATGAGCGTACGCGAGAACGTGCTGACCGGCGCGCATCATCTCGGCCGGACCGGCTTCGCGGCGCACGCATTGGCGCTGCCATCCGCGCGCGCGGAAGCGGCGGCACGGGAGGCGGAACTGCGCGAGGTGCTCGCGTTCCTCGAGCTCGACGGGGTCGCAGATGTCCCGGTATCCGGACTGCCGTTCGGCACGCGCAAGCGCGTCGAGTTCGCCCGCGCGCTCATCAGCCGCCCGAAGCTGCTCCTGCTCGACGAGCCGGCGGCAGGACTGAACCACACCGAAGTCGACGGGCTCCGCGTCCTGCTCGGCCGCGTGCGCGCGCACTACACGCTGAGCATCCTCCTCGTCGAGCATCACATGGCGCTGGTGATGCAGGTCTCCGAAAAGGTCGTCGCCCTCGAGTTCGGCGCGAAGATCGCGGAGGGGACGCCGGAGGCGGTGCGCAACAACCCGGCCGTGATCCGCGCCTATCTCGGTGACGCGGAGCCCGCGCGTGCTGCTTGAGCTCCGTGCGCTTCATGCGGGCTACGGCGACACGCAGGTGCTGCACGGCATCGACCTCGCGGTGCCGGAGTCGGGTGTCGTGTCTCTGCTCGGCGCGAACGGCGCGGGCAAGACCACGACGATGCGCGCCATCTGCGGAATGATCGCGCGATCCGGAGAAATCCGTTTCGCCGGCGAGCGCATCGACGGGCTCTCGACGGAGGACATCGTGCGGCGCGGCATCGCGCACGTGCCGGACGGGCGCGGCACCTTCGTCGAGCTGACGGTGCACGAGAATCTGCGGCTCGGTGCCTACACGCGGCGTGACAGCGCTGTGGCCTCCGACATCGAGCGCATGCTGACGCTCTTTCCGCGCCTGAAAGAGCGACTCGCGCAGCAGGCAGGCACGCTCTCGGGCGGCGAGCAGCAGATGCTGGCGATCGCGCGTGCGATGCTGATGCGGCCGCGCCTGCTGTTGCTCGACGAGCCGTCGTTCGGGCTCGCGCCGCTGATCGTGCAGGAGATCTTCCGCATCATGCGGCGGATCCGGGATGACGGCGGCGTGAGTCTGTTGCTCGTCGAGCAGAATGCGAGCCTGGCGCTGGCGATCGCGGATACGGCGTATGTGCTGGAAACCGGGCAGATCGCGATGTCCGGGACCGCCGAGGAGATCGGGCGGGATGAAGCGGTGCGGCGGGCTTATCTTGGCTACTGAGCCGAAGGGCGCGCGCTGATATGCAGGGGCTGCTCCACCAGCTGATCTCCGGCCTCACCACGGGGGGCATTTACGCCAGCCTCGCGCTCGCGCTGGTGATGATCTACCAGGCGACGCATCACGTGAACTTCGCGCAGGGCGAGATGGCGACGTTCTCGACCTACATCGCCCTTACCCTCATCGAGGCCGGGTTTCCCTACTGGGTCGCGTTCGCGCTTACCCTCGTGACTTCCTT
Organism: Acetobacteraceae bacterium; assembly: GCA_036265085.1. GTDB lineage: Bacteria > Pseudomonadota > Alphaproteobacteria > Acetobacterales > Acetobacteraceae > DATAPS01. Next base: position 22,467 of record DATAPS010000201.1, read on the forward strand.
CGCGATCGGCGCGGTGATCGAGCGTGTGCTGATGCGGCCGATGGCGAACGCGCCCGTGCTCGCATCTGTCGGCATCTTCATCGGCCTGCTTCTCATCTTCAACAGCGTCACAGGCTGGATCTTCACCTACACGTTGCGGCCGTTCCCCAGCCCGTTCGGGGAGGGCGCGCCCCTGCTGGGCGGCCTCGTCTCCCGTCACGAAGCGGGGTCCGCCGGCGTCACCCTCGCGGTGCTGGTGCTGGTGTTCCTGTTCTTCCGCTTCACGAAAGTGGGGCTCGCGATGCGCGCCGCCGCGCTCAACCCCGTCTCGAGCCGTCTCGTCGGCGTGCGGGTCGGGCGTATGCTGGCGCTCGGTTGGGGGCTCGCCGCGGCGATCGGCGCGGTCGCGGGGATGATGGTGGCGCCCGTCGTGTTCCTCGATCCGAACATGATGGGGGGCGTGCTGCTCTACGCGTTCGCCGGCGCCCTGCTCGGCGGGATCACCAGCCCGGTCGGCGCGGTGGTCGGCGGCTTTCTGGTCGGCGTGATGGAGAATATCGGGGGCGCCTACATCGTCGGCACCGAACTCAAGCTCACGATCGCGCTCATCATCATCGTCGCGGTTCTCGTGCTCAAGCCCTCGGGCCTGTTCGGCCGCGTCGTCGTGAGCCGGGTGTAGCGACTTGGAAAACGCCGCCGCCCTCGCCACGCCCGCCGCCCGCACGCGCACGCCGTCGCGAATGCTGGCATGGGCCGCCCTGCTCGCCTTCGCCGCCGTCGTACCGACTCTGCTCGCGAGCAACTACCAGCTGTTTCAGCTCACCATGGTCGCCGTCTACGCGATCGCGATCCTGGGCCTGAACATCGTCACGGGGTTCAACGGCCAGATCTCGCTCGGCCATGGCGCCTTCTTCGCGATCGGCGCGTATGTGACGGCGATCCTGATGTCGAACTACGACTGGCCCTACTGGCTCACCTTGCCGGTCGCGGGGGTGGCCTGCGGGGTCGTCGGTTATCTGCTCGGATTCCCGGCGCTGCGGCTCGGCGGCCTCTATCTCGCGCTGACCACGCTGGCGCTCGCGGTCGCCACGCCGCAGCTGCTCAAATACAAGCTGCTCGAGGATTGGACCGGCGGCGTGCAGGGCGTCACGATCTCCAAGCCCGACCCCCCGTTCGGCCTGCCGCTGTCGCAGGACCAGTGGCTCTATCTGTTCGCGCTCGCGGTGGGCGCGGTGCTGTTCCTGCTGACCGCGAACCTCGTGACCGGCCGGATCGGTCGGGCGATGCGTGCTATTCGCGATCATCCGCTTGCCGCCGAGGCGATGGGCATCGACGTCGCGCAGTTCAAGACGCGCACGTTCGCCGTCGGGGCCGCACTCACCGGCATCGGTGGCGCGCTCGATGCCGTCGCCGTGCAGTTCGTCTCGCCGGACAGCTTCGGATCGTTCCTCTCCATCGTGCTCTTCGTCGGCCTTGTCGTCGGTGGCGTCGGTTCGATTCCGGGCACCATCCTCGGCGCCGTGTTCATCGAGTTCGTGCCGCTGGTCGCGCAGGGCATCTCGGATGCGGCGCCGGGTGCGGTCTACGGCGCGATCCTGATCGCATTCCTTTTCCTGCTTCCATCCGGGGTCGCAGGTATGCTCCGCTCTGGCTGGACGCGACTGGCCAAGACCGCAAACGCAATAAAACGGTAAGGGAGACCTCCGATGAACCGTCGCTCGTTCCTGCTCTCCGCGACCGGCATCGCAGCCGGCATCGCGGCTCCGCGGCTCGTCCGCGCCGATGCGCCGGGCGTCACCGCGACCGACATCAAGATCGGCAACACGATACCGTATAGCGGCCCGGCCTCCTCCTATGGCGCGATCGGCCGCGGCCTGACCGCCTGGTGGAAGATGATCAACGACGGGGGCGGCATCGGCGGCCGCAAGATCACGTTCATTTCGTACGACGATGGCTACGTTCCCGCCAAGACGGTCGAGCAGGTCCGCCGCCTCGTCGAGCAGGACGACGTGTCGTTCGTGCTGAACCCGCTGGGCACGCCGAGCAACACGGCGATCCAGAAATACATGAACACGAAGAAGGTGCCGCAGCTGTTCGTCGCGACCGGCGCCGACAAGTGGGGAAACTACAAGGAGTATCCGTGGACCATCGGCTGGCAGCCCAGTTACCGCACGGAAGCGCAGATCTACGCGAAGTACATGCAGGAAACGATCAAGGATCCCAAGGTCGCGGTGCTCTACCAGAACGACGATTTCGGCAAGGACTATCTGATCGGGCTGAAGGACGCGCTCGGCGGCAAATACGACAACGTCGTCGTCAAGACGGTCTCGTACGAGGTCACGGACCCCACGATCGACAGCCAGGCGATCACGCTCCAGGGCACCGGCGCGAACGTGCTGGTGACTGCGGCTACGCCGAAATTCGCGGCCCAGATGATCCGCAAGATCTTCGACATCAACTGGAAGCCGACGCATTTCATGACGAACGTCTCGGTCTCGGTCGGCTCGGTCATCACCCCGGCCGGGCCGGAGAAAGCCGTTGGCATGATCACGGCGGCGTACGACAAGGACTGGACCGATCCGAACTTCAAGCAGGACGCCGGCATGCTGAAATGGCTCGCGTTCATGCAGAAATACATGCCTGACGCCGACCTGACCGATGCCAACTACGTGTACGCCTACGGCGTCGGGACCACCACGGCGCAGGTCCTGACGCAGTGCGGCAGCGACCTGTCGCGCGAGAACATCATGAAGCAGGCGGCGAATCTCAAGGACCTCGAGGTCCCGACGGTGCTGCCGGGCATCAAGATCAACACCAGCCCGACGAACTACCACCCGATCCGGCAGATGCAGTTGCAGAAGTGGAACGGGAAAGCGTGGGAGCTGTTCGGCAGCGTGATCGCGGGGGCGGACGTGTAGGGCAGCGGTTTCGCGCGCTCTTCCTCGTCATGGTCAGGCTTGTCCTGGCCACCAACGTCGATGTGCGTCTGTCAGATCGGGTAGGACGGGTCTCGACGCGCCGCCTCGACACCGCACCGGTCGGCGGGTCGAGGCTTGCCCGACGCGCCCGATCGAACCTGAAGACACATCGCCCTAATGCGCGATCGACTGCGACTTCCCCGTCTGACTCGACTGCAGCGGCAGGTCGCGCATCAGCAAGGCGAGAACCAGCGCTGCCGCCGCGAGGCCCGCGCACACCCAGAACGTCAGTGCGAACCCGCTCATGAGCGCATCCCGCGCCACGGTCAGCAGCGACGGATCGAGCGGCGCGCCGCTGCCGCCCTCCGGCCCACGCAGCGCGCCGAGATCGATGTGGCGATGCACGCCCAGCGCCTCCAGCCGCGTGTTGAATCGGCTCGTCAGCACCGCGCCAGCGATCGATGCGCCGAACGCGCCGCCCATCGAGCGGAGGAACAGCAGCGCGCCGGTTGCCGCGCCGATATCGCGCCGCTCGGCAGCATTCTGCACGACGACCATCGATGTCGGCATGCACAGGCCGATCGCGACGCCGATCACCGCCATCGCGATCAGGATCGGCGCGATGCCGCTGGCGCTCGAAAAGATCGCGAGCAGGCAGAAGCCGATCGCGGTTCCGCCGATGCCGGCGATCAGGATCGCCTTGCCGCGGCCGAGTTTGCGGGCGAGCTGCCCCGCCGTGAACGCGCCGACCGTATTGGAGACGAGGAACGGCACCAGCATCACGCCCGCGGTCGAGGCGTCGAAACCGCGCACGAGCTGGAACAGCAGCGGCAGGATGAAGGTCGCGCCGAACATCACGGCGCTGGCAAGCGCGGCGATCGTGACGCCGTAACTGAACACGCTGTTGGTGAACAGCCGTGGCGGCAGCAGCGGGTCGTAGGCTCGGCGCTCCTGCCATACCAATGCCGCGAGGAGCGCGATGGTCAGCGCGCCTGTCGCCACCATGACAGGCGAGTCCCACGCGAACTCGACGCCGCCCGAGCTCAACAGCAGCAGCGCGGCGGTGATCGTCAGCGTGAGCAGCGCCGCGCCGATATAGTCGATGCGGGTCTTCCGCCGGCGCACCGGCAGGACGCGCAGCGCCCGGTCGCTGAGCACGATGGCGGCGATGCAGAGCGGCACGTTGATCCAGAAGATCCAGCGCCAGGACAGATTGTCGGTGATGTAGCCGCCGACGATCGGGCCGGCGATGCAGGCGATCGCCCAGGTTCCCGCCATGTAGCCCTGGTAGCGGCCGCGTTCGCGCGGCGCCACGACGTCGGCGATCGCCGCTTGCGCCATCGCCATCAGCCCTGCGCCGCCCACCCCCTGCAACGCGCGGAACACGATGAGCTGAACGAGGTTCTGCGCGAGGCCGCACAGGACCGAGGCGAACAGGAACACGACAATGCCGATGAGCAACAGCAGGCGCCGGCCATAGATGTCGGAGAGCTTGCCGTAGATCGGCGTCATTGCCGTCGAGGTCAGCAGATAGGCCGAAACCAGCCAGGAGAGATGGCCGAACCCGTTGAGGTCGGCGGCGATCGCCGGCACCGCGGGCGTGACCACGGTCTGGTCGATCGCCGCGAGCAGGATGCACAGCATGATCCCGGTGATGACGCGGATGATCTGCTGGTGCGTGAAATGCGGCAGTCCGTCGTCGGGGACGCCGGCCCGCGGCGGCGGCGCGCCACGCGGGAGCTCGGCGATGGCGGTGGGGGTGTAGTTTCCGCGTGTGGCGTCCATCGTGCCCTCAGATAAAACCTTGCGCCCCGCGGCGCCACGCAGATGGTGGCCGGCAGACATGCAAGCCGTCGGCCAGGATCTCGGTTTGCCGTTGCACCCGGACAGGGCGCCCGGCTACTGGTCAAAATCTAAAGCTTGGTACCCACGCTGATGTCGGTGATGGGTAGTTTGCCGAAGTTCGCGGCAGTCCGTCAGATCGGATATATCTGGATCGCGCCCAGAGCTGCCGTTCAGGCGATCGGCGTCGGTCCCCAACAGGGGACGTTGCCCTGGCAGGCCGCGCGGGCAGCTTTGGGGTGGGGATCTGCCGGTCGGCTGGCGGGTCGAATGCGGCCAAAGCGGACATCCGATTCAAGTCCAGGTTTGGCCAGAGCCGGATGGCGGCGCCTGGTGGTTGGCATGTCAGAGCGGACGTACCCTCTCTCCGGCACAGGCGGCGGCGCGAAACCGTGCCGAACGAATTGCTGGCGCGCTTGGCGCCGGTCGGCTGGGCAGCACATCCAGCTTAGTGGCGATTACCTCTGGCACGCCGATGCCAGCATCGGATCCGATGGCGTTAGGCCGCTGCGGCAAGCCGTGTGGCAGCTACGCGCCGCGGCTTAGCCCGAACTTCCTTCTTGCCGCGACGGCAAACCGTTGATGGGCTTTGGGAGACGGCGATAGATCGGCCGTAAGTGTAGCCATGTAATCTGGAATTGGGGCTTGTACTGCTGTGTGCAGTGTGCATAAGCTCCCGCCATGTATATCGAATCGGTGCCCAACCGGAACTCGCCTCCCGCCATTCTGCTGCGCGAGAGCTACCGCGAAGGTGGCAAGGTTCGTAAGCGCACCCTCTGCAATCTCTCCGACTGGCCCGCCGCCCATATCGAAGGGCTGCGCGGCGTGCTCAAAGGCGGCACCGTCATTCCCCCCGAGCGCGACGCGTTCACCGTCACGCGCTCGCTCCCGCACGGTCATGTCGCCGCAGCCCTCGGCACTGCGCGCAAGCTCGGCCTCGACCGCATGCTCGGCCCCGACGGCAATCGCCATCGCGATCTGGTGCTCGCGCTGCTGGTCGGACGCGTTCTTGAACCCGCCTCCAAGCTCGCCGCAGCCCGCGCGCTCTCGCCGGCAACCGCCGCTTCCAGCCTCGGTACGGTGCTCGGCCTCGGGACGGTCGACGAGGACGAGCTCTATGCCGCGCTCGATTGGCTGCTGGAGCGGCAGTCCGCCATCGAGACCACGCTGGCCAAACGCCATCTGCGCAACGGCACGCTGGTGCTCTACGACGTTTCATCGAGCTACATGGAAGGGCGTCGCTGCCCGCTCGCCAAGCGCGGCTACAGCCGGGACCACCGCAGGGGCACGCTGCAAATCACCTACGGCCTGCTATGCGCGCCCGACGGTTGCCCGGTCGCGATCGAAGTGTTCGACGGCGACACCGCCGATGCGATGACGTTGGCGAGCCAGGTCGACAAGCTCACGCAGCGCTTCGATCTCGAGCACGTGGTGCTGGTCGGCGACCGCGGCA
>DATAPS010000202.1:0-6448 GCA_036265085.1 Acetobacteraceae bacterium
TCCGGCAGAAATCATAGCCGAGATCTTTCCGCATCTGCGCGTAGGGATTGTCGACGCCGTTGCGGTGGTTCTTCGCGGCAATGGCGGCGAGCGCGTCCGACTGGTCGCCGTAGTGTTGGAAGTAGCGTTCCGCGATGCGCGCGAACACGCCCGCGAAGCCGGCGGGGATGTCGCCTTCTTCGCGGCGATAGGCGGCGGACAGCAGCGCGTCGCCGACCTGCGGGCCGGGGGTGGAGGTCATCTTCTCCGCCCCCAGCACAAGCGCGAAGCGGCCGCGGCCGGCCGCGAGCCAGTCGCGCGCGCCGTGGACGGCGGCGGAGCCGGAGGCGCAGGCGTTCTCGAAGCGGGTGGCGGGCTTGAAGCGCAGCTCGGGGATGGACTGCATCACCAGCGAGGACGGAAAATCCTGCTTGGAGAGGCCGTTGTTGAACAGACCCACGAACACCGCGTCGATCTCGGCGGGCGCGATCCCCGCGTTCTCGATCGCCGCGCCGGCGACGCGACCGATCAGGCTCTCGACATCGGGGTCTTCGAGCTTGCCGAAGGGCGAATGCGCCCAGCCGACGATGCAGGCTTCCGTCATGCAAACCTCCCGCACGAATGCCACGAGAGATTTGTCGTGCTGGCGGCCGGATCAAGACAGGCGGGTCAGTCCTCGGCGTGCATCAGCCCCATGCGGCGGAGGCTGCTCCATTTCCCCAGGCCGACGATGACGTGGTCGTGCACCGTGATGCCGAGCGCGCGCGCCGCGACCAGGATCTCGCGGGTCATCACGATGTCCTCTTCCGAAGGGGTCGGATCGCCGGACGGGTGGTTGTGCACCAGGATCAGCGCGGTCGCGTGCAGCTCCAGCGCGCGCTTGACGATCTCGCGCGGATAGACCGGCGTGTGGTTCACCGTCCCTCGGCCCTGCGCCTCGTCGGCGAGCAGCCGGTTGCGCGTGTCGAGGAACAGGATGCGGACCTGCTCGACCGTCTCGCGCGCCATCGCGGCGGTGAGGTACTCCATCAGCCGGTCCCAGTTGTCGAGCACCGGACGCTGGACGAGTTCGGCGCGCATCAGCCGCAGCGCCGAGGCCTGCACGATCTTGATCGCCGTGACGCTATGCGGGCCGAGGCCGGGCGTGTCGAGCAGCACGCGCTCGGGGGCGGCGAGCACGTTGGCGAAACTGCCGAAGCGGTTGATCAGCGCCTTCGCCAGCGGCTTGGTATCGCCCGTTTTGAACGCGAAGTAGAGCAGCATCTCCAGCAGCTCGTAATCGGCCAGCGCATCCGTGCCGCGTTCCAGCACTTTCTGGCGCATGCGCTCGCGATGCCCGCGCGGGCCGGTGTGCGCGAACGGCGGCGGGGCGTCGGGCGGTGGCGGATCCGAGATCCAGGGCGGGAGCGCCGGTCCGTCGCTCATCGGCTCCGGATCGGGGAGGATGCGCGCGGCGGACCCTTCGCGGAATCCGGTCGCGCGTGATGGTTGGGCCTGGGACCACGGCCAGAGCTTCATGAAAGGAGTTAACGGCGGGCGCGGACACCGCGCGAGTGATTACGCCGAGAAATCGCGGAATCACGCCGGCGCAGGCGCGAACACCAACGCCTCCATGTGGCGAACGGGCGGCACCTGGATCCAGCGATAGCCGTCCGCATCCGACGCGCCGAGCGGCACCTCGCGCCCGCTGACCAAGGCGGCCGCCCGCTCGCCGCCGACACCCCTGACGCCGAGACGCAGGTCGTGCTGCGCCACAGGGTCCTCGTAATTGTCGTTCGCCTGGCCGGCGTAGTTCACGAGATGCACGACGATCTGGCCGGTGTCGCGATGACGGCGCACGGTTAGCTCGATGCGGCTCGCTTTCTCCAGCTTTGCGACCGGTTGCGTGAACCGGCCGACGAGCTGCGCCAGGAGCTGCTTGTGCTCGACCAGGCTGTGGCGGAAGAACAGCTGGTCCGGCAGCCACGGCACATACGCGACCGTTCCGCGACCGAACGCGCCGACGATGACGCCGGGATCGTCCGATAGCGGCGCTTCCGGATAAGAGAACTCCGGCGGTCCGAAACGCTGCGGCGGCTGCACGCGAAGCAGCTGCTCCGTGCCCGGCTTCGGTTCGGCGGCGAGGTAGCTCCCGTCGAGCATGATGACGCGCGTTTTCGGGAAGTCGAGCTCGCCCGGCCGGATGCGGAGATAGGCGGCGCGCATGCTCGGCCGGACCTCCCGCACCCCGGCAATCGGCAGGCATTGCAGCGCCGTTCCCGCGCGCGTGTCGCCATAGGCGTCGCGCATGCCCGCCTGACCGGTCGCGACGATCGCGCCGCCGTCCCGGACATAGGCGTCGAGTGCGGCGGCCTCCCGGTCGCTCATGCACGTCACATCCGGCAGCAACACGGCGTCGTACCGCTTCAGGACGGCGGCGAAATCGTCCGCACCGGCCAACCGGTCGGCCACCGTGTCGAACGCGAGCCCGGATTCGAGCAGCGCCCGATACGCTCCGTGGAAGGCGAGGCCGGGCTGATCGTGCACATCGATTGGCTTGAAGCGAGAGCCGTACCGCTCGGTCGCGGCGGAGTGATAAAGCGCGATCCGGGAGGCGGATTTCAGCCCGGTGTACAGCGCCTCGTGCTTGGCATGATACGCGAACACGTCGCGCATAGCCTGCACCGGCTTCTCATCGTCCTGCTTGAACAGGCCGAGGAAGTAGTAGTGCGGCTCGGCGCCGTTCGCGAGCGCCTGCGCCATGCGATTGGCCTGGAACGGCTCGCTTTCCGCGGTGAAGCGCCAGGGGAAGTCGAAGAAATGCGTGATGCCGATCGTATAGGGTTTCTCCCCCCGCCCGATGGACTGCGCGAAGCGCGCGCGCTCGCCCGTTTGATACTGCCATTCCGGAGGACGCCGCACCACGGAGCGATTCGATTCCAACCGGATCCAGTCGCGATGCCCCGCGAGATTGGCCACGCCGATGCTCGGACGGATCGACTTGATGTGGTCGTAGATCTTGCGGCCCAGTGCCGCGGACGCGTGCTCCTGGAACTTCAGATATTCGCGAAAGACCGGACTCGCGGTGTCCGCGTCGTCCGGGATCTCCTTGCCGCCGCTGAACTCGGCGAACCCCCTGACCGCGCTCTCGTCCTGGCTGACGCCGAAATCGTCATGGCTGTAGCTGAATTGCCGATAGCCGAACATGTTGAAGAATACCGCTTCGATGTCGTAGCGGTTCAGCGTCTCCGTCAGCAGGGCCGGCCCTTGCTCATGATACCAGCCGCCGGTGATGCTCGCCTGATAGGTGCCGTTGTAGAGGAACGGCTTCCCCTCCCTGTTCTTGCAGAACCACTCGGGATGCGCGTCATACGCCTTCTGCGTGCCTTTGGAGAGATCGTAGCGCCCGATGAAATGCAGGTTCTCGGCGCGGCACGCTTCCAGCATCCGCCCGAGCACGTCGTCCTTCAGGAAGGGGTTGACCGCCTGCAACGGCAGTTCGGTCGGGTACCAGGCGAAGATGCCGCCGACATTGAAGAAGATCGCGGTGGCGCCGAAGGCTTTCGCATCCCGCGCGACCTGCCGCGGATCCATATCGGCATCGGTCAGGCGCAGATTCGTTTGCACGATACGCTGAGGCTCGCGCCACCACTCGTTCATCGTTCGTCTCGCTCGACAGTGGGAAGCAGACTCATCGGGAACGCGTGTCGAATGCGTCGCGCATGCCGTCGCCGATGAAATTGAAGGCCAGAACCGCCACGAAGATGGTGAGCCCCGGAAACACGCCGATCCACCAGTCCGAAAGATAGGACAGCGAGGTCGCCAGCATCTGCCCCCAGCTCGGGGTCGGCGGTGCGGCGCCGAGACCCAGGAAGGCGAGCGACGATTCCGCCAGCAGCGCTCCGGAGGTGCGCAGCGACGCATACACCACGACGCTGCCGACAACGCTTGGCCAGAGATGATACGCCATGATCCGCAGATCGCTCGCGCCGATCGCGCGGGCCGCCTGCACGTAGTCCTGCTCGCGCAGCAACAGAACCTGTCCGCGCACGAGGCGCGCGAATTCCGGGATGTTGGTCAGCGCGATGGCGAGCATCGCGTTCGTCACGCTCGGCCCAAGCACGGCGACCACCGCGAGCGCCAGGATCAGGCTCGGGAACGCCTGCAGGCCATCGGCCACGCGCATGACGATGTCGTCGAGCCAGCCGCCGACGTGTCCGGAGACCAGGCCGATCGTGGCGCCCACGCCGAGAGCGATCGCGATTGCGCCGAACACGATCTGCAGCGAAACGCGCGCGCCGAAGATGAGCCGCGAGACGATGTCGCGTCCGATCTCGTCGGTGCCCAGCCAGAATTCGGCGGACGGTGGAGTACGGACGGCGTCCCAAAACACCTCCTCCGGATCATGCGGCGCGACCCACGGCGCGAAGATCGCCCCAAGCACGAGCAGCACGAGGAAAACCGCTCCGGCGACGGCCATGCGCTGCTGCAAAAAGCGCCGGAGCGCGCGTCCGCCCGTGCCCGCGACTGCCGGCCGCAGGGTGATCGCCCCAGTCGCCGCGATGCCGCTCATAGCTGCACGCGCTTGTCGAGCGCGGCATAGGTCAGGTCGGTGAGCAGATTGACGGTCATCGTGCCGATCACGACGAAGAGGATTGCGGCCTGCAACGGCGCGAAGTCGCGATTGAAGATGCCCTCGATAATCATGCGGCCGAGACCCGGGAGCGAGAAGATCATCTCGGTGATCACCACGCCGCCGATCAGCGCGCCGAACTGCAAGCCGATTACGCTGACGATCGGGATCAACGCGTTGCGCAGCGCGTGCCTGATGACGACGCGAAGCGCGCTCGCGCCCTTCGCCCGTGCGGTGCGGATGTAGTCCTCGGACAGGGCCTGCAGCATCGCCGCGCGCGTCTGTCGCAGGATCAGCGCGGAGAGCGAGAGGCCGAGCATCAGGCAAGGCATGATCATCAGCCGCAGGTTGGCGACGGGATCGACCCAGATCGGTACGTAGCCGGATGGCGGCAGCCATCCGAGCCGCACGGACAGCAGCATGATCAACAGGATGCCCGCCCAGAAATGCGGCAGCGCAATGCCGGACGTTCCGATCACCCGGATCGCCACATCGGTCGGCCGCCCGCGCCGCAGCGAGGCGACGATCCCCAGTGGCAATCCGATCGCGACTGACAGCACCATGGAAAGGACGGTCAGCTCCAACGTCACGGGAACCCGCGTCGCCAGCATTTCGCCCACCGGTTCCTGCGTGCGCAGCGAGCGGCCAAAATCGCCGGAGAGGAGGCGCAGCAGCCAGCGCAGATATTGCACCGGGATCGACTGATCGAAGCCCATTGCGTGCCGCAGGGCCGCACGCTGCGCTTGCGTCGCCTGGTCGCCGAGCAACGTGAGCGTCGGGTCGCCGGGCAAAAGCAGCAACATGGCGAACACGACGAAGGAGACGACGAACAGGATGGGTAGCAAATGCAGAAGCCGACGCAGCACGTATCGCCCCACTCGGCCCTCCCCCCAGGCCCAGCCGTCGTCGGCTTGTGATTCCCTCTAGCCGAATGCTACGGATCGGACAATTGCGGCACGGGAGGAAATCAAATGCAACGGATCGGCCGCCGCGATCTCAACAAGGGCATCGCCGCGCTCGGCGTCGCGAGCGCCGTCGGGACAATCGCGGGTTCCGCGCGCGCCGCCGCGGACAATCCGGTGCGCGGGGGGACCTTCACCGCGGTTTTCATCAACGAGCCTGCGAGCATGGATCCCGTGCTCGGCAACAACCCAGGCAACGACGGCCGGTCCTACAATCTCTTCGCGGAACGGCTGCTTTTTCAGGATTTCGCCGGCACCTACAAGCCGCTGCTCGCGGAACGCTGGGAGTTCGGCGAGGACGGGCTGACGCTGACGTTCCATCTCCGGCAGGGTATCAGCTTCCAGGACGGGACGCCATTCGATGCCGCCGCCGTGAAGTTCAATCTCGACCGCGCCCGCCATCCGTCGCCGCAGAGCCGTACCGCGCCCTACCTGACGACGCTTGCGAACGTTGAGGCGGTCGACGCCAGCACGGTCCGGCTGACGCTCACGCAGCGTTCCGCCTCCTTCCTGGCGACGCTCGCCTCAGAGGTGGGCACGATTGTCTCGCCCACCGCGATCGCTAAACTCGGCGCCGATTTCAGCCACGCACCGGTCGGCACGGGACCGTTCCGGCTGACATCATGGTCCTCCGGGCGGATCGAAGCGCATCGCTGGGACGGTTACTGGCAGAAGGACGAGAACGGACAGCAGCTCCCGTATCTCGATAGCGTCGTGTTCGACATCCAGCCGAACGCCGCCGTACAGCTCGTCGACCTGCAATCGAACGGGGCGCAGTTCGGCGACAACGTCCTCATTCAGGACTACGCGAAGGTGAAGGCGTCGCCGGATCTCGAGCTTGTCCCGTCGCCGAACAACAACATCATGTATTCCGCGTTCAACACGCCAAAGCCGC